>JAQBPH010000232.1:0-9072 GCA_028287625.1 Chloroflexota bacterium
TGACGGAGGCCAGCAGCCCCGGCACGAGGTCGCCCTCGATGACGTAGTGCCCGGCCGGTGACTCTTTCGCGATGGTCGCCGGCGGCAGTGCGGCCAGCAGCTCGTCGAGACCGAGCCCGGGGCGGGCGCGGAAGCGCAACTGGCGTTCCGCCCCGGTGAGCTCCGGGGGGCTCCCGGACGCGATGACCATGCCGCGGTCGACGATGACGACGTGGTCGGCGAGGCGCTCGGCCTCATCCATGTGATGGGTCGTCAGGATCACGGCCACGCCGGAGGACTTCAGCTCCTCGACCAGCTCCCAGGTGGCGTGCCTGGCCTGCGGATCGAGACCGGCGGTGGGTTCGTCGAGGAAGACCAGCTCCGGGCGGCCGACGACGGCGGCGGCCAGGGCCAGCCGCTGCTGCTGGCCGCCGGACAGGCGCTTGTACGGCGTGCGGGCGCTCTCTGTCAGGCCCAGCCGCCCCAGCAACGCGGCGGGGTCGAGGGGAGTGGCATAGAAGCTCGCGATCAGGCGCAGGAACTCTTCGGCCCGTGCGCTGGTGGGCACGCCGCCGGACTGCAGCATGACCCCGATGCGCGTCCTGAGCGTCTTGTCGAGGGGGTCGAGGCCGAGCACCCGGACCGTTCCGGCGTCGGCGCGCCGGTAGCCCTCGCAGATCTCAATGGTCGTCGTCTTGCCCGCGCCGTTCGGCCCGAGCAGGGCCGTCACCTCGCCGTATCCGGCCGCGAATGAGAGGCCGTCGGCCGCGGTCGCGGTGCCGTACCGCTTGACCAGGCCGTTCACATCGACGGCGAGGGGAGTCATGGCACTGAGTGTAAGTCTGGGAAACCGGTTCCGAGTCGCGCCCCCCGAACTGGCGTCTGAATATTGATTCAGCAACCCGCATACGGATACAGTCGAAGGTATACCCTCAGGAGGTCACATGCTGCGCGGCCGGAGCTTCGTCAAAGAACTGGATCTCACGCGTGAGGAGTTCCAGTTCCTGCTCACCCTGTCCGGCGAGCTGAAGACGGCCAGGCGGGAGAGTGCGGAGCGGCCCCGCCTCGCGGGCCGCAACATCGCGCTGGTGTTCGAGAAGACCTCCACCCGCACGCGCAGCGCGTTCGAGGTCGCCGCACACGACCAGGGGGCGCATGTCACCTACCTCGATCCGTCGGGCTCGCAGATCGGCCACAAGGAGTCGGTGAAGGACACCGGGCGGGTGCTGGGCCGGATGTTCGACGGCATTCAGTACCGCGGGAAGCGCCAGGCGGACGTCGAGGCGCTCGCCGCGTACGCGGGTGTGCCGGTCTGGAACGGCCTCACCGACGAATGGCATCCCACCCAGAGCCTCTGTGACGTCTTCACGATGGCCGAGCACAGCGACAAGCCGGTGAACGAGATCGCGTACGCCTACCTCGGCGACGCGAGGAACAACATGGGCAACTCGCTCCTCGTCGCCGGAGCGCTGCTCGGCATGGACGTCCGGATCGTGGCGCCGCCGGAGTTGCTGCCCGCCGACTCCGTCCAGGCCGCCGCCAGGGAGCTCGCCGAGCACAGCGGCGCCCGGATCACGCTCACGAGCGATGTCGCGGACGGCGTGCGCGGCGCCGACTTCGTGCACACCGACGTGTGGGTCTCGCTGGGCGAGCCCAAAGACGTGTGGGCCGAGCGCATCGCCGCGCTGCGGCCGTACCAGGTGAACAAGCGTGTGCTCGATGCCACCGGGAACCGGGCGGTGCGGTTCATGCACTGCCTGCCCGCCTTCCACAACCGCGAGACGGCGGTCGGCGAGGAGATCTACCGCGAGTTCGGCCTGGAGGGTCTCGAGGTCACCGAGGACGTCTTCGAATCCGAGGTCTCGATCGTGTTCGACCAGGCGGAGAACCGGTTGCACACCATCAAGGCGATCCTCGTGGCCACACTCGCCGGATGACGGGCGTCGCGGCTACCGCCTTCCTGATCGTCGCGCTGAGGGTAGGCACCCGAACCCGCAAGTAAGTAAGGCTTCCCTAAGTGAGGGAGATTACCAAGTTGGGTTTGTGTCAGGGGAAGGAATTAGGCCACACTGATGTTGTGAAAACAGTGACCGAGACAAGGGACAGTGCACCGGCGCCCGCCGGCCTGCCCGCGTTCGGTCCGAGCCACTCCGAGCGCAGCACGCGAGCGCGAGTGGCTCGCTTGATCCTTGAACATGGTCCCATCAGCGCCTCGGCGCTCGGGCAGCGGCTCGGGCTGACGTCCGCAGCCGTGCGCCGTCACCTCGACGCGCTCCTCGGTGAGGAGATGATCGAGGTGCGCCGGTGCCGGCCGGATGCGCGGCGCGGGCGCGGGCGCCCGGCGAAGCTGTTCGGCATCACCGATGCCGGTCGCAGCGCGTTCGAGCATGCCTACGATGACCTCGCCACGAGCGCCCTGCATTTCCTCGCGGAGCGGCTCGGTGAGGAGGCCGTCGCGGAGTTCTCCCGTCGTCAGGTGGGTGAGCTCGAGGCGCGTTACGGCGCGGCGATGCGGGGCGTGCCTCCGCACCAGCGGGTGCGCGTACTGGCGGAGGCCCTCTCCGCGGACGGCTATGCCGCCTCGTCCACCACGGCTCCGGCCGGTGGGCAGCAGCTGTGCCAGCACCACTGCCCGGTCGCACATGTCGCGGCCAGGTTCCCGCAGCTGTGCGAGGCGGAGACCGCGGCGTTCGGGCGGTTGCTCGGCGTGCCGGTGCAGAGGCTGGCGACCATCGCCCATGGCGACGGAGTTTGCACGACTCACGTGACCGCACGTGAGCTGACCCAGAAGAACGTCGACAAGCAGGAGTCCGGAGGCACCTCCGTATGACTACGGCAGCCCATCCTGAGCTCGAAGGGCTCGGAAAATACAAGTTCGGCTGGGCCGATTCCGACGTGGCCGGCGCATCGGCACGTCGCGGGTTGTCCGATGAGGTCGTCCGCGACATCTCGGCGAAGAAGAACGAGCCCGAGTGGATGCTCGACCTTCGCCTGAAGGGCCTGCGCCTGTTCGGCAAGAAGCCGATGCCGACGTGGGGCGCCGACCTCACCGGCATTCACTTCGACAACATCAAATACTTCGTCCGGTCGACGGAGAAGCAGGCCACGACCTGGGACGAGCTCCCCGCCGACATCAAGAACACCTATGACAAGCTCGGCATCCCCGAGGCCGAAAAGCAGCGCCTGATCGCCGGCGTGGCGGCCCAGTACGAGTCCGAGGTCGTCTACCACCAGATCCGCGAGGACCTGGAGCAGCAGGGCGTGCTCTTCCTGGACACCGACACCGGCCTGCGTGAGCACCCGGAGATCTTCCAGGAGTACTTCGGCTCCGTGATCCCGGTGGGCGACAACAAGTTCGCGTCGCTCAACTCCTCCGTCTGGTCGGGTGGCTCGTTCATCTACGTGCCGCCGGGCGTCAACGTCGAGATCCCGCTGCAGGCCTACTTCCGGATCAACACCGAGAACATGGGCCAGTTCGAGCGGACGCTGATCATCGTCGACGAGGGTGCGTACGTACATTACGTGGAAGGCTGTACTGCGCCCATTTACAAGTCTGATTCGCTGCACTCTGCGGTAGTGGAGATCATCGTAAAGCCCGGTGGCCGTTGCCGTTACACCACCATCCAGAACTGGTCGAACAACGTCTACAACCTGGTCACCAAGCGCGCCGTCGCCTACGAGGGCGCCCGGGTCGAGTGGATCGACGGCAACCTGGGCAGCAAGGTCACGATGAAGTACCCGGCCATCTACCTCATGGGCGAGCACGCCCACGGCGAGGTGCTCTCCGCCGCCTTCGCCGGCGAGGGGCAGCACCAGGACGCCGGCTCGAAGTGCGTCCACGTCGCCTCCAACACCACCAGCAACGTGGTCTCCCGCTCGATCTCCAAGGACGGCGGCCGGACCTCGTACCGCGGCCACATCAAGGTCCACGAGAAGGCCACCGGGGTGCGGAGCAGCGTGCGCTGCGACGCCCTGCTGCTCGACGAGAACTCGCAGAGCGACACCTACCCGTACATGGACATCG
The DNA here is from genome assembly GCA_028287625.1 of Chloroflexota bacterium. Lineage (GTDB taxonomy): Bacteria > Chloroflexota > Dormibacteria > Aeolococcales > Aeolococcaceae > CF-96. Next base: position 4,004 of record JAQBPH010000232.1, read on the forward strand.
ACAGCCCCGACGTCACCATCGGCCACGAGGCCACGGTGAGCAAGATCGGCGACGAGCAGATCTTCTACCTGATGTCCCGCGGCCTCAGCGAGGGCGACGCCACCGCGCTCATCGTCAACGGCTTCTTCGAGCCCTTCGTCAAGGAGCTGCCGATGGAGTACGCGCTCGAGCTCAACCGGCTGCTGGCGGTGCAGATGGAGGGGTCGGTGGGATGACCCGGATCACCCTCTCCCCCGGCCCGGCCCGGAGGCGGTCGGAGGCCTGATGGCGACCCAGCTGCAGACCCCCGGGGCGATCGGCCCGGAGGCGGTCACGACACGTGTGGAGTCGGCCTGCGCCTGGCTGGCCGAGCGGCGCCGCGCCGCCTGGGAGGCGTACACCGCGCTGCCCATGCCCGGCCGCACCAACGAGGATTACCGGCGCACCGACGTCTCCGCCCTCCGCCCCGACGAGTTCGTCGCCGACCCGGGCGAGACCGGCCATGGCGCGGGGCTGCTGGCGACGCTTCGTGAGATGCGCGGGCGGATCGCGCCCGAGGCCGCGTTCGTCGCCACCACCCGCAACGGGGTGCGCGCCTGCGAGGGCACCGACCCGCTGCTGGCGCAGGGGGTGCTGGTGAGCTCCCTCGAGGAGGCGGCCGAGCGCGACGAGGAGGCGGTGCGCCGTGCCCTCGCCCACGTCCCCGTGGACGGCTCCAAGTTCACCGCGCTCTGGAACGCGCTCTGGCGCGGCGGCGTCTTCGTGCACGTTCCCGCGGGGATCGAGGCGCGGGTGCCGGTGATCGCCGCCCACAGCGCCGCCGGCGAGCAGGCCGCCGTCTTCCCCGCCACCGTGGTGGTGCTCGAGGCCAACGCCTCGCTGACCCTGGTGGAGCTGCAGGCGTCGCCGGCGGCCCAGGGCCCGATGCTCTCGGACTCGGTCACCGTGCTCCAGCTCGGCGAGGGCGCGCGGCTCGACTACTGCCTGCTCCAGCGATGGAGCGCCGCCACCTGGCACCTGGCCACCCACCGCGCGGTGCTCGAGCGCGACTCCCGGATGCGCTTCTTCGCCGCCACCTTCGGGTCGCGGCTGCAGAAGGCGTACTGGGACGCGCTGCTCGAGGGCCCGGGCGCCGACGCCACCCTCACCGGCGTGTGCTTCGGCGGCGGCGACCAGCACCTCGACCACCAGTCGCTCCAGGCCCACCTGGCCCCGTCGACGCACAGCGACCTCCTCCTCAAGGTGGCCGTCCGCGACCGGGCCCAGAGCGTCTACGGCGGCCTCATCAGCGTCGACAGGGTGGCCCAGAAGACCGACGGATACGTGCAGAACCGCAACCTCATGCTCTCCCGCGGCGCCAAGGCCTCGGGCATCCCCATGCTGGAGATCCAGGCCAACGACGTGCGCTGCAGCCACGGGGTCACCGCCGGGCACATCGACGACGACCAGCGCTTCTACGCGCGCTCGCGGGGCATCGCGCCCGAGGCGGCCGACCGGCTGATCGTCCGGGGCTTCATGCAGGACGCCCTCGACCGCTGTCCCCACGAGGGCTTCGCGGAGTTCGTCGGTGGCGTGCTCGACGAGGTCGTCGCCGGTCACTCCGCGGCCGGCGTCGAGGCGGAGGCGCGGGCGTGAGCGACTGGGTGACGGTGGGGGCTGCCGCGGACATCCCGCACGGGCACGCGGCCCTGGTGGACGTCGACGGCACCCCGGTGGCGGTCTTCAACGTCAACGGACAGTTCTACGCGGTCGACGACACCTGCTCGCACGCCGAGGCGTCGCTGAGCGAGGGCGAGCTCGACCCCGAGGCCTGCAGCATCGAGTGCCCGATGCACGGCTCCTGCTTCGACCTGCGCACCGGCGAGCCGCTCTCGCTGCCCGCCTACGACCCGGTGCGGGTGCACCGCGTCGAGGTGGTGGACGGCACCCTGCGGGTCGCGGTGGACGCGGGGGCGCTGCCGTGAGCATCTCGGTCCCGCCGCGGACCACGGCCCGGGGCATGCTCTCGGTGGCGCCGGGCTTCGACGTGGAGGCGGTGCGCGCCGACTTCCCGATCCTCCAGCGCCGGGTCGGCGACCGGCCCCTGGTCTACCTCGACTCGGCGGCCACGTCGCAGAAGCCGGTGCAGGTGCTCGACGCCGTCGAGCGCTACTACCGCGAGAGCAACTCCAACGTGCACCGCGGCGCCCACACCCTCGGCAACGAGGCCACCGAGCTCTTCGAGGGCGCCCGCCGCCGGGTCGCCGCGTTCATCGACGCCGACCCCCGCGGCCTGGTCTTCACCCGCAACGCCACCGAGTCGCTGAACCTGGTGGCGTCGTCGTACGCCCGCGAGCTGCTGCGTCCAGGCGACCGCATCGTGCTCACCCTGATGGAGCACCACAGCAACCTGGTGCCCTGGCAGCTCGCCGCCGAGCGCGCCGGTCTCGACCTCGCCTTCATCGGGCTCACCGCCGAGGGCCGCCTCGACATGGAGGTGGCGGAGCGGCTGCTGAGCGAGCCGACCCGGCTGCTCGCGGTGACCCACCAGAGCAACGTGCTCGGCACCGTGAACCCGATCCGCGAGCTCGCCGACCTCGCCCACCGCTGCGGCGCCCTGATCGCCGTCGACGCCTGCCAGAGCGTGCCCCACATGCCCGTCTCGGTGCGCGAGCTCGACGTCGACTTCCTCGCCTTCAGCGGGCACAAGGCCTGCGGGCCGATGGGCGGCGGGGTGCTCTGGGCGCGGCCCGAGCTGCTCGAGCGGATGCCCCCGTTCCTCGGTGGCGGCAGCATGATCCAGCGTGTCGAGCTGGACCGGTCGACCTGGGCCGAGGTGCCCGCCAAGTTCGAGGCGGGCACCCCCGACGTGGCCGGCGCCCACGGGCTGGCGGCGGCGTGCGACTACCTCGACGCGGTGGGACGCGACCGCATCCACGCCCACGAGCAGGCGCTCACCGGCCACCTCCTCGAGGTGCTCGACGAGGCCGGCGTCGACATCCAGGGTCCCCGCACGCTGGTGGAGCGGGGCGGCGCCGTCTCCTTCACCATGGGCGAGATCCACCCCCACGACATCGCCACCATCCTCGACCGCGAGGGCGTCGCGATCCGCGCCGGGCACCACTGCTGCCAGCCGCTGATGCGCCACCTGGGAACGCCGGCGACGGCCCGCGCCTCCGTCTACCTCTACACCACCCACGCCGAGATCGACGCGCTGGGCGCCGGACTGCTGGAGGTCGGGCGCATCCTCGGCCCTCCGGGACCGCGGCGGTAGGATCGGGACATGACAGCAGGCGCGTCGCCCGTCGAGGACGAGCTGTACCGCGAGATCATCCTCGATCACTGGCGCAACCCCCGGTACAGGGGTCACGTCGACCCGGCCGACGTCACCGTGGAGGGCTACAACCCGCTCTGCGGCGACGAGGTTCTGCTCACCATGCGCATGCACGACGGCAGCGTCGAGGAGATCGCCTTCGACGGGCACGGCTGCTCCATCAGCCGCGCCTCGGCGAGCATGATGTGCGAGGGCGTGGCTGGCCGCAGCGTCGCCGACGCCACCGAGCTCGGCCGCCGCTTCAAGGCGATGATGCTCGAGGGCGGCACCGCCGACGACCTCGGCGACCTCGAGGCGCTGCAGGGCGTCGCCCGCATCCCGCTGCGCATCAAGTGCGCCGTGCTCCCGTGGAACGCCCTTCTCGAGGGCCTCCAGCGAGGCGGGGGCACGGTGACCACCGAGGAGGGACCCCAGTCGTGAGCGACCCCGAGCCGACCACCCCGGCCGCGCAGACGGCGGACGCCGAGCGGCCCACCGGCGAGCAGATCCTCGACGCCCTCACCGCGGTCTACGACCCCGAGATCGGCATCGACATCATCAATCTCGGGCTGGTCTACGACCACGCCATCGACGACGCCGGGCTGCTCACCATCGACATGACCCTGACCTCGCCCTACTGCCCCTTCGGGAGCATCATCCAGAGCCAGGCCGACGCCGTCTGCCGGGTGCTCCCGGGGATCAACGACGTGAAGGTCAACCTGGTCTGGACGCCGCCGTGGGACCCCCGCACCATGGCGAGCGAGGAGGCCAAGCTCGACCTGGGGATCTTCTGAGCTCCTCACGGGCCGGTGACGAAGCTGCTGGGCACGGGGTTCTGGCCGCCTGCGCTGCGCCACACCGCGGCGTGGCGGGCGTCGACCCCGAAGATGCTCGCCACCTGCACCCGCAGCGACTGCCGCCGGAGGGCCGCGAGCGCGGCGTACTGAGCGCCGAGCAGGCGGCCCTCGATCTCGAGCAGCGCGGCCAGCGCCGGCGCCTCGCCGGGGGAGGAGGGCACGGCGTCGGGATGGGGCTGGTCGGTCCTCGGCGGCGTCGCCCTCAGCTCGCGGATCGCCGAGAGCAGCACGGCGCGGTGGTCGCGATGGTGGGTGAGGAACGACTGCGCCAGCCCCGGGAGAGGCGCCCGGGTGAGGCCCGGGCCGACGGTGGTGAGCACGTGGACGGCGGTGTCCTCGAGCAGCGCCAGGGTGGTGAGCACGGCGACGTCGTCGCCGGCGGCGAGCACCCGGTCGACGCCCTCGGCGAAGGGAGCGAGCGCGGCGGCGGCGAGGGCCGCCCCACCCCCGACGAGAGCGGCACGGCGGTCGAGGCTCACGTGGAGACGAAGGAGGCCGGCGCGGGATCCTCCTGGAGCACGGTGCGGAGCACCGCCGAGTGCTGCGCCTCGTCGCCCATGATCGAGGCCAGCAGCTGCACCACGACGGGATCGTCCAGCTGCCGCAGCGCCGCATAGTGGGCCCTGGCGGACTGCTCCTCGAGGGTCGCGGCGAGGCTCGTCATCGTCCCCTCGTCGGCGGGCGGGGTGCCCAGGTCGTAGCTGTCCCTCGCCGGGGTGGGGGTGCCGCCGAGCCCGGTGATCACATGGGCGAGGCGGTCGCGGTGGTCGACGTGGTTCTGGCGGAAGGCGGTGGCCAGGGGGAGGATCGCCGGCCCGAGCAGGGGCAGCCCCACGGTGTACGCGTGAATGACGGTGTGCTCGGTCACCAGCACCTGGTCGAGGATGCGGATCGCGTCCGGGGGGCGGGGGGTCGCGCCGGTGCCGGTCCCCTGCGGCGAC
>JAQBPH010000233.1:0-3662 GCA_028287625.1 Chloroflexota bacterium
GGGCGCCGGCCGCCGGGACGCCGGGGCGGGAGGCGCCGCCGTCGGGCTGCCCTGAGGCGCCGGCCCGATGCCGCCCGGGGGGGCGGCGCCGCCGACGGTGCACACCACCCCGGCGAGGCCCTGGCCACACGGCGAGGCGGTGGGGGAGGGCGCCGCGGCCACTCGGGCGGCGCCGAGAAGCTCGACGCAGACGGTCACGGCCACCACGGCAGCACGTCGCCGCCGACGGTGGCCCGCATCTCGCGGTGCCATCCTTCCCCCAACCGGGCCGGGCCGGCCACCCCGCCGGACTGTCCCGGACCCCCCCTGCAGAGCTGGCGACCGGCCGAACGCCGGCGGCCGTACAAGACCGCCGCAGTCTAGCCCGCACTGTCGGTGCCTGCCGGTTCGAGTTCGGAGGGGCGCCCCGGAGCCCGTGGCGCGGGTCAGCCGGGCAGCGGCTCGCCGCCGAACCGGTTGCGCGTCGCGAACTCCTCGACCGGCCCGCGCCGCAGCCGGGTGGGGAAGGCCCCGCTGCGGTGGCCGGCGCTGAGCACCCCGGCGACGGCGTAGCCGTCGGGGATCTCGAGCAGGCGCTTCAGCTCCGGCTCGTCGGCGGCGAGCAGGGAGGTGAAGGTGGCGCCGAGCCCCTCGCTGCGGAAGCCCAGGAGCATGTTCTGGACGAACGGATAGATCGAGGCGCCGCCGACGATGCTGGGGCGATCCAGGTCGCGGTCGACGATGGCCAGCGCCCCCAGCCGGACGGCGACCACCAGGTGCAGCGGGATCTCCGCGAAGCTGCGGGCGAACCGGTCCGCGCCGGCGAGGAAGCGGTCGGCCGCCGGACTCGGCCGCCCGTCGCTCCGGGTCTGGCCCGAGGCGTGGACCCGGCCCACCCGGGCGTCCTCGACGTAGGCCTCCCACCGGCGCAGATACAGCTCGCCCATCGCCCGGCGCAGCCCCGGGTCGTCGACCGCGATCACCCGCCAGCCCTGCCGGTTGCCGCCGCTGGGGGCGAACCGGGCGTTGTCCAGCACCCGGTGCACGACCTCCGCCGGCACCGGGTCGGTGCGGAAGTCGCGCGTCGACGCCGCGGTGCGCATCGCCTCGTACAGGTCCACGCTCACTACCTCCTGGCCACGGGCGGCACGCATCGGGTGACGGGACGATACGGCCGGCGGGAGGAGGCGTGAGGGATCCGCTCAGCGGGGCGTGGTCGGGGAGATCCGGTAGCCGGACATCGCCCGGTGGGGCAGCGTTCGGACGAAGTCGCCGGCCGAGTCGGTCACCACGTCCATGCACTGGGTCCCGGTCGCGGTGAACACCGCGTGGAGGAGCCTGCGGCCGAGCCCCCGGCGCCGGTGGGCGGGGCACACGGCGAGCACGCTGAGATGTGACCGCAGCACGCCGTCGCCCTGGGCCTGCGCGAATCCGACGACCCGGTTGCCGTGGACGGCCACCGCGACCGCCGCGCTGACGCCCGGTGCGGTGAACACCCGGTCGACCACGTGGGGATTGGTGAGCGAGGGGCAGTTCAGCTCCACGCACAGCGCGGCCACCCCGCCGGCGTCGTCCGGCTCGTAGGCGCGCACCTGGATCCGCATCACGCCGGCCGGGCCCCCGCGCCCGTGCTCAGGAGCGCCCACCCGCCGGGACGCGGCGCACCGCGGCCGCGGAGCAGAGCGTCACGCCGGGGATGGTGGAGAGGGGGGCGCCGGCGACGTCGAGAGCAACCCGGCTCATGGTCCTGCCCCTCTTCTCCGCGCGGGCCGCGCTCTCCGCCTGTTGGGAGCGTTCACCGCGTTCGCGAAGCGTACACCGCCGGCGTCCCCGGGCCCTGCCCGACCGTCCTCCCCGGTGGCTCGTGAGGCACGTTGCGGGCGCCCCCGAATCTTACATTTTTGTTATCGTGCGGGTGGGTCGCGTCGACCGCCTCCCCCGGGAGGTGCGGGCGGCGCACCGGTCGTCCCCGCCGTCCCCCCGCCGGACGAGGAGAGCACGCCGTGAAGCACTGGACCGTCACCCATCCCACCCCGGCTCACCTCCCCGCCGGGGCATGGCCTCCGGCCCGCGGCGCGGCGCCGTGGTGAGGAAGCCGCCACCCATCGAGCTCTCCCTGCAGCCGCTGCCGACCACGCTGGTGCGCGAACGGGCGGAGTGCCCGTACTGCTGCCTCACCGGAGAGGGGGCGGCGGCGGCGATCGGGCGCATCGGGCTGCGCCTCGTGTTCCACTGCACCTCCTGCCAGACGCGGTTCTTCCGAGCGCATCTCCCGGTCCTGTCCGACCATGGTGATGACCTCTGGGACACGTCCGTGGCCGACGAGCCGGATCTCCTCGCGGACGCCACGTGAGCGCGGCTCCAGCCAGCCCGGTCGACGAGCGCCGGGACCTGCGCCTCCGGCGGCTCCGCGATTCCGTCGCTGCCAGGTACGGGGTTCCTCCGGCAGCGCTGGCCGCGCTCGACGGCTCGACGGTGAGGAAGATGGCAGCACTCCTGGAGCAGCGGATCCTCCACTTCCGCATCCAGCGAGCCGGGGTGCCGCGAAGCGAGAGCGACGGCCCGGGCGCCTGGTCACTGCACGCGGAGAGCCGCCGTCGGCCCCTCACCTCACCCGAGCCACTCCCCATCCATGGTGGCGCCCGCGAGAGCGGCGACCACGAAGGCGACCCCGACAAGGGCAAAGGCCACTCCATGGCGACGCCAGGTCAGCGACTTCTCGAAAACGGGCTTGACGTAGAACTCGGTGAACGGCCTTCGAGCCGCGCGGCGCGCCATGAAATCGGCCGTGCCTCGGAGGTTGAACGCGAGGTTCAACCCCAGGATGATGCCGAGAGCGCCATCACCGGCCAGGGCCAGCCGGGTCGCCGCCGCCGCGCCTGGCACGCATCTGCCGAACACGAGGGCGACGCATAGGCCCACCAACCAGAGAATCGTGAGCTCGCGGAAGGGGCTGGGCGCACCCAACCAACCGTCGTCGACCACGAGCGGGTCCGCGGTCACCCCATCGCACGGCATTGCCTCTTTCCCCGGCACTCACGAAGCGTACTGCAGGGCGGAGACGCTCAGGCCGTCCGCTCCTCCGCAGTCGGCTCGCCGCCTGCGGAGCACCGGCTGGACGGCTGCGGCCGCGGCGCGCTCCAAGTCGTCATCTACAAGGCGAAGCCGAGGCGCGAAGGTCAGCGACGTAGCCCGCGGGTCATGAGAAGCGCGTAGAGCACCAGGTCGGTGGCGAGGAGCGATACCAACCGTTTCCTGCGGCGGCTGACCCGCCACCAGGTAATCGACGCTCCTGCGGCGTGGAGGGTCAGCCGCAGTCCACATGACGGGCGGTCACGCGGTCGTCGTTCAGGCGGCGGACCGCTCAGCGACCGGCCGGCGACGCAGGCTCACGCTCGAGATGGCCGGCGGTGTGTAGGCCACGTCGTTGGGGCCGGCGTCGGTACCGGGTGGAGCGATCTCGTCGATCCGGTCGAGGACCTCGTCGTCGAGGGTGACGTCGGCGCCGGCCAGCAGGTCGTCGAGCTGTTCCATGGTGCGCGGCCCGAGGATCGCTGAGGTGACGCCCGGGTGGGCGATCGCGAAGGCCATCGCGAGGTGGGTCATTGGCAGGCCGGCCTTCTCGGCGAGTGGGATGAGCTGTTCGACCACGTCGAGCTTGCGCTCGTCGTTGAAGTGCTGGG
>JAQBPH010000281.1:0-6015 GCA_028287625.1 Chloroflexota bacterium
GTGGCGCGCCGGCTCGAGAGGATCCGCTACCTGGCGCGGCGGCCGAGGACCGCATGAGCGGGCTGCAGGCGCGCATCGCCGAGGTCGAGAAGGGGCCGGCGGGACCCGGTGTCGGCGCCTTCTTCGACTTCGACGGCACCCTGATCGCCGGCTACTCGGCGACCGTGTTCTACCTCGACCGGCTGCTCAAGCGGCAGGTGAGCCCGCGGGAGCTGGCCAGCACCCTGATCGCCGGCGCCGACATGAGCCTGCGCGGCGCCGAGGTCACCGGGCTGATGCGCATCGCCGCCCAGGCGATGGCCGGACACTCGGAGGACGAGCTCACCGAGCTGGGAGAGCGCCTCTTCCTGCAGCGCATCGCCGGCATGGTCTACCCGGAGGCGCGCGCCCTGGTCCGCGCCCACCAGCGCGCCGGGCACACCCTGGTGCTGGCCTCGTCGGCGACCCGCTACCAGGCGGGGCCGCTGGCCGGCGACCTCGGCTTCGAGCACCTGCTCTGCTCGCAGGTCGAGGTGAAGCGCGGCATCATCACCGGCAACCTGCTCGGGCCGGTGCTCTGGGGTGAGGGCAAGGCACGGGCGGTCCGTGACCTCGCCGAGCGCCACGGCCTCGACCTCGGCGCCAGCTACGGCTACGCCAACGGGGACGAGGACGTGCCCTTCCTCGAGACCGTGGGCAATCCCCGCCCGCTCAACCCCCAGGACGGGCTGCGGCGGACGGCGATGCGCCGGGGCTGGCCGGTGGTGCGCTTCGCCGGCCGGAGCCGGCCCGGCGTCGAGCAGCTGGTCCGCACCGGAGCGGCGCTGATCGGCCTCGGCGCCGCGGCCGCGGTGGGCATCGGCATCGGCCTGCTCAACGGCAGCCGCCGCCAGGCCGCCAACCTGACCACCTCCGTGGGCTCGGACATCGCCCTCGCGCTCGCCGGGGTGCAGCTCCAGGTCAGCGGCGAGGAGCACCTCTGGACCGAGCGCCCGGCGGTCTTCGTCTTCAACCACCAGAGCTCGATGGACGTGCCCATCGTCGCCAACCTGGTGCGCCGCGACCTCACCGGGGTGGCCAAGAAGGAGGCGTCCCGCGACCCCCGCTTCGCCATCCTCGGCCGCGTCGCCGGGGTCGCCTACGTCGACCGCGGCAACACAGAGCAGGCCCGCGCGGCGCTCGCCCCCGCGGTCGACCGGCTCCGCGAGGGCATCTCCCTGGCGATCGCCCCGGAGGGCACCCGGTCGGTGACCCCGCGGCTGGGCCGCTTCAGGAAGGGCGCGTTCCACGTGGCGATGCAGGCCGGCGTCCCCATCGTCCCCATCGTCATCCGCAACGCCGGCGAGGTGATGTGGCGCGGCTCCCTCCTGGTGCGGCCGGGCACCGTCGACGTCACCGTCCTTCCCCCCATCCCCACCCGCGACTGGCGGGTCGAGGACCTGCCCGGCCACGTCGCGGACCTCGAGCGCCGCTATCGCGAGACGCTCGACGACTGGCCCGACGGCCGCCGCGAGCTGCCCGGGCGCCTCCGCCGCCGGCCTCCGGCGCCGGTCGAGGTGGAGCCGCCCGGCGGCAATGGGGCCGCGGCCCCGGTCAGGCGGAGGGCGACTCGATCTCCGCGGCGTGCCTCTCGGCGATCGGCCGGCGCTCCAGCCTCATCCTCGGAGTGAGGCCGCCGCCCCGGGGCTCCCAGGCCTCGGGGCGGTGGGCCGGAAGGCCGCGCGAAGGCTCGGTCACGTCGGGGTGCTCACCGTCTCGCCGCCCGACCATCGGTGTGCGCGTCGAGCCAGCCGGTCACGTCGGCGAGCACGGCGGCCTGCTCCGGCTCGTTGAGGATCTCGTGGTAGAGCCCGTCGTAGATCCTCAGGGTTCGATCGGCCGACCCGGCGCGCCCGTGCACCATCCGGCTGCCCGCCACCGGGACGATGGCGTCGGCGCCCCCGTGCATCACCAGCAGCGGCAGCCGCAGCGCCGGCACCGCCGCCGGGAAGCCGTCGGCGGCGGCGGACATCTCCGCCGCGGTGCGCGCCGGCAGCCTCCCGTGGAAGACCAGCGGGTCGTCGCGGTAGGCGCGCACCACGGCGGGGTCGCGGCTGACCATGCCGGGGTCGACCGCCACCACTCCCAGGGCGGGAGCGACCCGGGAGAGGCCGCGCACCACCACCTTGAGCGCCGCCGGGGCGTCGAGGCGGGCCAGCGCCCCGGAGAGCAGCAGGCCGGCGAGCCGCTGCTGGTGGCGCAGCGCATACAGCAGGGCGACGCAGCCGCCAAAGCTGTGGCCGAGGAGGAACAGCGGGCGGCCGGGGTGGCGGGAGCCGGCCAGGGAGACGAACGCGTCGAGGTCGGCGACCACGCGGTCCATCCGGTCGACCAGGGCGCGGCGCCCCGTGGAGCGGCCGTGGCCGCGGTGGTCGAGGGCGTGGGCGGCGTAGCCGGCGGCGACCAGGTGCTCGGCGACGTGGCGGTAGCGGCCCGAGTGCTCACCAATGCCGTGGGCGATCATCACCACCGCCCGGGGCTCCCCCTCGGGCAGCCACGCCTGCCAGTAGAGCTCGACGCCGCCGCTGCCGGCGAGGGATCCCTCCACGTGCTCCACTCTCAACCTCCGGTGATCGGTGCCAACCGGTCAGCCCGCCGCCAGCTCGGTGGTTGGCCTGCGCCGCATCAGCCCGCGGAAGGCCTCCTCCGGGGTGCGGCCCTCGTTGATCACCATGTAGACCTCGTGGGCGATGGGCACCTCCACGCCGTGCTCCGCGGCGAGCTCCATCACCACCCGCGAGGTCCTGACCCCCTCGGCGACCATCGTCATCTCCCCGGTCACCTCGTCGAGGGAGCGTCCCCTCGCCAGCTCCAGCCCGACCCGCCGGTTGCGGCTCTGCGGGCTCATGCAGGTGGCGAGCAGGTCGCCCATTCCGGCGAGCCCGGCGAAGGTGTGGCGCTTCCCACCCATCGCCACCCCGAGGCGGGTGAGCTCGGCGAGGCAGCGGGAGATCACCAGGGCGAGGGTGTTGTCGCCGGTGCCCAGGCCCGAGGCCATGCCGGCCGCGATCGCGAAGACGTTCTTGAGCGCCCCCGCGATCTCGGCGCCGCAGACGTCGGTGCCGGTGTACACGCGGAACAGGGTGCTGCGGAAGATCTCCTGGAGGGCGGCGGCGACGCGCAGGTCGGGCATCGCCACCAGCGCCGCCGCGGCATAGCCGTCGGCGATCTCCCGGGCCAGGTTCGGCCCCGCAAGCACCCCGGCGGGGTGGCCGGGGAGCACCTCGGAGATCACCTGTGTCATCCGCGCCCGCGTGCCCTGCTCCAGGCCCTTGCTGAGGCTGATCACCGGGATCCAGGGGCGCAGGTGCGGGGCCGCCCGCTCGAGCACCTCGCGGAAGCCGTGGCTGGGCACCGCCATCACGACCACGTCGGCCTCGCCCACCGCCTCGTCGAGGGCGGCGGTGGCGCGCAGCCCGGGGTCGAGGACGCGGTCGGGCAGGTACGCCTCGTTGGTGTGCTCGGAGGCGATCTCCTCCGCCACCTCGGGGCGGCGCGCCCAGATCGTGGTGGGGGTGCGCCGCGCCACCATGGACGCCACCGTGGTGCCCCACGACCCCGCCCCCACCACCGCCACGCTGGCCTGGCGGGTCACGGCGAGGCCGCGGCCACGCCGGCGGCGGGCCGGGCATAGGCGCCGCGGTAGCGCTCGGGGACAAGCTCGGCGATCCGCTCCATGATCCAGTCGGCGCTCTCCTGGTGGCTCATCCGCCGGTCGGGGAGGTGCACCGGCGCGCCGTAGCGGACGTGCACCTCGGCGTGCCTGGGGATCACCACCCCCTTCGGCATCGCGTTCTCGCTGCCCCAGACCCCCACCGGCACGATCGGGGCGCCGGAGCGGCGGGCGATCAGGCCCACCCCCGGCTCGGCAGGCCTCAGCGTGGCGTCCGGGCTGCGCGTGCCCTCGGGCATCATGATCAGCACCCGCCCCTGGGCGAGCACCGCGAGGGAGCGTCGGATGGCCAGCCGGTCGGCGGTGTGGCGCTGCACGGGGAAGGCGTTGTAGCCGGCGATGAGCCAGCCGGTGGCCACCCTGTCGAAGGCCTCCGCCTTGGCCATGTAGTGGACGTCGTGGCGGCGGATGAGGGCGCCGATCAGCGGCGGGTCGCAGGTGGCGAGGTGGTTGCCGGCGACGATGCAGCCCCCTCGGGGGATGTTCCCGAGCCCCTCGACGTGGAGGCCGTCACCGAGGAACAGCCAGATCAGGCTGAGCATCAGCCGCCGCTCGAACGGGTAGAGCGGCGAGGTGCGGATGGCCGGGACCACGGGCGCAGCGCTCAGCAGCCGGGCACGCCGGCGCGGCGGCAGAGCTCGAGGGCGAGCTCGGCCACCGCCTCGATGCCGTGGGCGCCGGTGTCGATGACATGGGCGCCGTCGGCCCGGCGCAGCGGGGCGACGGCGCGCCCGGAGTCGCGGGCGTCGCGCTCCGCCACCTCGGAGTGGAGCTGGGCGGCGTCGACGGCGGTGCCCCGGGTGCGCAGCTGGACCTCTCGCCGCGACGCCCGCACCTCCGGAGCGGCGTCGAGGTAGAGCTTCACCTCGGCGTCGGGGAAGACCACCGTGCCGCAGTCGCGGCCCACGGCGACGGCGCCGGCGGCCGCCGCCTGGCGCTGCGGCGCCAGCAGCGCGCGGCGCACGCCCTCCATGCCGCTCAGCGCCGTCAGCAGCGGGGCATTGCGGGGATCGCGGGCGGCCTCGGTGGCGTCCTCGCCGTCGACCCGCACCGTCCAGCCGCCGGAGGCGCCGGAGGGATCGGTGTTCAGCTCGATGCGCACCGAGGCGGCGAGGCGCTCGGCCCCGGCGGTGTCGCCGGCGTCGAGCCCGGCGCGCACCGCGGCGACGGTGACGCCCCGGTAGAAGAGGCCGGTGTCGACCAGGGGCAGGCAGAGCGCCACCGCAAGCCGCCGCCCCAGGGTGCTCTTGCCGCTCCCGGCGGGCCCGTCGACGGTGATCACCGGCCGGCCCTCACGCTCTCCCGTCTCCAGCGTCGCCGGCACCGGTGCCACCCCGCTCATCCGGCCCCGGAGGGCACGGGCAGGCCGGTCGCGGCGCGCAGCTCGGCCTCCTCGGCGGGACGCAGCCGCCGGCTGGTGCCCTCCGCGAGCCGGCCCAGGCGGAGCGGCCCGAAGCCCACCCGCTGCAGGTCGGTGACCACGAGGCCGGCGGCGGCGCAGAGCCGGCGGACCTCGCGGCGCCGCCCCTCCCCCATCTCCAGCTCGAGCAGGGTGTCGTCACGATGGTCGCCGGTCACCGCCGCGGCCAGGGCCCGGGCGGGGCCGTCGTCGAGCTGCACCCCGGCGAGCAGGGTCCGCAGCGCCGCCCTCGGCACCCGGCCGCGCACCGCCACCGCGTAGCGCTTGCGAATGCCGTATCGGGGATGCGTGAGCCGCAGCGCCAGATCGCCGTCGGTGGTCAGCAGCAGCAGGCCGCGGCTGTCGGTGTCGAGCCGTCCCACCGGGAAGAGGCCGCCGGAGTCCTCGACGAGGTCGAGCACGGTGGGCCGGCCACCGGGGTCGCTGCGGGTGCTCACCACCCCCACCGGCTTGTTCAGCATGAGGGTGCGGTACTCCAGCTCGGGGGGCACCGGACGACCGTCGACGGCCACGCCGTCGCGGACCGGGTCGACGAGCATCCCCAGCGCCGCGCGGCGGCCGTTGACCGCCACCCGGCCGGCCTCGATGAGCAGGTCGGCGCCGCGGCGCGAGGCCACCCCGCGCCCGGCGAGGTAGCGGTTGAGCCGCTGCGGCGAGGGCGACCGGGTGGCGCTCATCCCTCGCCCGCTGGCGCCTGCCCGGTGGCCGCGGCGGAGGCCTCGCGAACCGGCTCCTCCTCGGTGTGGTCCGCCCACCGCTCGGCGGCCAGCTCGGGGATCACCGTGCCCTCGGGCAGCGGTGGCAGGTCCTCGACGCGCTCCAGCCCCACCACCTCGAGGAAGCGCAGGGTGGTGCCGAAGAGGCGGGGGTGGCCGGGGCTGTCCTGGCGGCCGACCTCGGCGAC
>JAQBPH010000288.1:0-5442 GCA_028287625.1 Chloroflexota bacterium
GGGGCGGGAGCCGGCATCGGGCGCGCCAGCGCACGATGTCTTGCGACCAGACGGGGGGGACGCAGTCCCCCCCGAGTCAAAACCGGCGGCAGAGCGGCCAGCCGCGAATCTCGACCGGCGGCAGAACCGCCGGGCATCTCCACCGGTGGCAGATCGCCGAGCGCCCACGGCCGGCGGCAGAACAGCCGGGCATCTCCACCGGCGGCACAACAGCTGGGCATCTCCAACCGGCGGCAGAGTGGCCCACCGGTGGGAACCGCTGTTCGGCCTAGACTCGCGTGGTGCCCCCGAACCCCTCTCCGGCCGGCGGACCCGTGGTCTCGCCCGGGCTCGACACGCCGGTGGAGCGGCTCGCCGGCGTCGGCCCCCGCCAGGCGACCCGGATGGCGAAGCTCGGCATCCACACCGTCCGCGACCTGCTCCTCCACCTGCCCCGCCGCCACGAGGACACCCGCGAGGTGCGCTCGCTGGCCTCGCTGGCCCCCGGCGCCGAGGTGCAGACGGTGCGCGCCCGGGTGCGCCGGGTCGGGTCGCGGCGCACCCCCTACAAGCGGATGGCGCTCGTCGAGGCCGTCCTGGAGGACGGCGCCGCCACCGCCACGGCGGTGTGGTTCAACCAGCCCTTCCTGGTCCGCCAGCTGCGGCAGGGCGAGGAGCTGCTGCTCAGCGGCAAGGTGAAGTGGGAGAGGAGCGGCCCGGTCCTCCAGAATCCCCACTTCGAGCGGGTCTCCGAGGGGCAGCTGCACGTCGGCCGCCTCGCCCCCGTCTACCCCGAGACCGGCGGGCTCACCTCTCGCCACCTGCGCGAGCGCATCGCCCCGCTGCTGCCCCTCACCGAGTTGCTCGCCGACGCCCTTCCCGACGCGCTCCGCGAGGAGGAGGGGCTGCTGCCCCTGGGCGAGGCGCTGCGCGCGCTCCACGCGCCCACCTCGCCGGAGCTGGTCGACCGCGCCCGTGAGCGCATCGGCTTCGAGGAGCTCTTCGTTCTGCAGCTCGCCGCCCAGCGGGCCCGCCGGCGGCGGCTGAGCGGTGCGGGGGTGGTGGTGCCCTATGACCCCGACGTGGCCCGCAGCTTCGCCGACTCGCTGCCCTTCCGGCTCACCGACGGGCAGCGGCGCGCCGCCCACGGCATCCTCACCGACATGGCCCAGCCGGGGCCGATGAACCGGCTGCTCCAGGGAGACGTGGGCAGCGGCAAGACGGTGGTGGCGGCGATGGCGGCGCTGATGGCCCATCAGGCCTGCTTCCAGACCCTGGTGATGGCCCCCACCGAGATCCTGGCGCGGCAGCACCACGGCACCCTCGACGCGCTGCTCGCCCCCCACGGTGTCTCGGTGCGGCTGCTGATCGGCGCCACCCCGGCGCGCGCCCGCCGCGAGATCCTCGGCGGCGTCGCGTCGGGGCAGGACACCCTGCTGGTCGGCACCCACGCGCTCACCGAGGACGAGGTCCGTCCGGTCGCGCTCGGCCTGGTGGTGGTCGACGAGCAGCACCGCTTCGGGGTCGCCCAGCGTCAGCGGCTGCGGCGCAAGTCGGAGGACATCCCCAACTTCCTGGCGATGACCGCCACCCCGATCCCGCGCTCGCTGGCGCTCACCCTGTACGGCGACGTCAACCACAGCGAGCTGCGCGAGATGCCGCCGGGACGCACCCCGGTGGTCACCCGCGTGGTCAGCCCGCAGGACCGGCCCGCCGCCTACGACTTCGTGCGGGCCCAGGTCGCCGAGGGCCGCCAGGCGTTCGTGATCTGTCCGCTGGTGGAGGAGTCCGACACCCTGGGGGTGCGCAGCGCGACCTCGGAGCACGAGCGGCTGAGCACCGAGGTGTTCCCCACGCTGCGGGTCGAGCTGCTCCACGGCCGCATGCCCTCGCGGGAGAAGGAGGAGCGGATGGGCCGCTTCGCCGCCGGCGAGGCCGACCTGCTGGTGGCCACCAGCGTGGTGGAGGTGGGCGTGGACGTGCCCAACGCCACCATCATGCTGATCGAGGGCGCCGAGCGCTTCGGGCTCGCCCAGCTCCACCAGTTCCGCGGCCGGGTCGGCCGGGGCGCCCACGCTTCCCACTGCCTGCTCTTCCAGGGCACTCCCGACCCCGCCGGTCGCGCCCGGCTGGAGGCGGTGGCGACGACCCAGAGCGGCTTCGACCTCGCCGAGCTCGACCTGCGGATGCGCGGCCCCGGCGACGTCATCGGCCTGCGCCAGCACGGCCTCCCCGAGATGCGGGTCGCCGACCTCCTCGACCAGGCGCTGATGGAGCGCGCCCGGGCCGCCGCCGAGCGCTGGCTGGACGCCGATCCGACCCTCAGCCTCCACCCGCCCCTCGCCGAGGCCATGGCCAGCTTCCGCGACGTCTTCGACCTCGACTGATGGCGGCGACGCGGATCACCGCGGGGGCGTGGCGGGGGCGGCTGATCGACACCCCCGCCGGCCTCGACACCCGGCCCACCACCTCGCTGGTGCGCCAGGCGCTCTTCAACATCCTCGGTGACGTCGCCGGCGCCTCGCTGGTGGATCTCTACGCCGGTGCCGGCACGGTGGGGTTCGAGGCGCTGAGCCGGGGCGCCGCCCGGGTGGTCTTCGTGGAGCGGAACCGCTCCACTCTCCGGTCGGTGGCCCGGACGGCCGAGCGCCTGGGCTGCACCGACCGCTGCCGGCTGGTCGCCGCCGACGTGCTCCCCTGGATCCGCGGCCGTCCCGGCGACCTCGCCACCGCCGACGTGGCCTTCCTCGACGCTCCCTATCGCGACCAGGGGATGGCCGCGGTGCTCGACGCGCTCGGAGCGCAATCCCCGCCGGTCGTCGTGTGCGAACATCACCGCGGCGCCGGTCCTCCCGACGCGGTGGGGGGCCTGGAGCGCGTCCGGGAGGCGATCTACGGCACCACCCGGCTGAGCTTCTACCGCCGGGCGGGTGCGGAGCACGAGGCCGGGGAGGCTCGGGACCAACGGGAGAGAGGATGACCCGCATCGCCGTCTACCCGGGGAGCTTCGACCCCGTGACCCTCGGTCACCTCGACGTGCTCGAGCGGGCGACGCTGATCTTCGACCGGGTGATCATGGCGGTCCTCGAGAATCCCTCGAAGAGCGGGCTCTTCACCGTCGAGGAGCGGGTCGAGCTGATCCGGCAGAGCGTCAACGAGAACCCGCGGGTCGAGGTGGACACCTTCCAGGGGCTCACCGTCGAGTACGCCCGCCGGGTGGGCGCGGCCGCCATGATCCGCGGGCTGCGCGCCGTCAGCGACTTCGAGAACGAGTTCCAGATGGCGCTGATGAACCGCCGCCTCGCACCCGAGATCCACACGGTGTTCCTGATGACCTCCTTCTCCAACGTCTACGTCTCCTCCTCTCTGATCAAGGAGGTCTACCGCTTCGGCGGGAGCGTCGAGGACGTGCTTCCCCCGCCCAGCGCGCGGGCGATGCGGCGGCGCTTCGGCAGAGAGGACGGCGATCACGCACTCAAGGGGGAACGGACGTGAGCGACATCGCCGCCGAGAGCCCCTCGGTGATCGACCTCCTCGACCGGCTCGAGAGCCTGGTGGTGAACGGCAAGCGCATCGTCTTCACCCCCAACGTCGTGGTCAACGAGGACGAGGCCCTCGACCTCATCGACCGCGCCCGGATGCAGCTCCCCGAGGAGATGAAGCAGGCGCACTGGGTGATCGACGAGCAGGAGCGGCTGCTGGCGCAGGCGCGCGAGACCGCCGAGGCGCTGGTCGAGGAGGCGCGGGAGGAGGCCGAGCGCACCACCGCCGCCGCTCGCGAGGAGGCGGAGCGGCTCGCCGCCGCCGCTCGCGAGGACGCCGAGCGGCTGGATCGCGAGGCCACCGAGCACGCCGCCGCGATGGTCAGCAAGCACGCCGTCACCCGCGCCGCCGAGGAGCGAGCCCGCAGCCTCGTCGACGAGGCCGAGGAGCGCGCCGCCCATGTCGCCGCCGAGGCGGACGCCTACACGCGCGAGGTGATGGAGACGCTGGAGGGGCAGCTGCAGCGCACCGCGCAGACCGTCCGCAAGGGCATCGAGAGCCTGCCGGCGCCGGAGTCACGACGCCGGAAGCGCTGAGAGCCGGGCCGGTGCCGCTATACTCCGCGGCCGAGCGCGCCCCGCGAGCACGCCCCTCACCGGAGTAGCAATGGCAGTCCCCAAGGAACGCGTCCCCAAGGCGCGTCGTGACCGGCGCCGCGCCCACCTCGCCCTGGCGCGCCCGGCACTCGTCCCCTGCCAGCAGTGCCGGCGGCCCAAGCGGCCGCACCACGTCTGCCAGAACTGCGGCACGTACCACGGGCGCGAGGTGCTCGTCACCGAGTGACCCGGGTCGCGCTGGTCTTCCCCGGTCAGGGCAGCCAGTCCGCGGGCATGGCTGCCGATCTTCTCGACGTCCCTCCCGCACGGGCGCTGCTCGACGTCGCCGGTGCCGCCGGGGTCGATCTGCGGGGCGCTCTCGCCGGCGACGATGACGGGCTGCGGCCCACCGAGGTGGCACAGCCGGCGCTGCTCCTCGTCGAGGCGGTGCTGGCGCTGCGGCTGGGCCCGCCGGCCCAGGGCATCGAGATCGTGGGCGTGGCCGGGCACAGCGTCGGCGAGTACGCCGCCCTGGTCGCCGCCGGGGTGCTCGAGCCCGAGGTCGCCATGCGCCTGGTGACCGCACGCAGCCTGGCCATGGCCGGGATGCGCGAGGGCGGGATGACCGCCCTCCTGGGCGCCTCGGAGGAGCTCGCCACCGCGGTCTGCGCCGAGGTCGGTGCCACCGGTGGTGGGGTGGTGGTGGTGGCCAACCTCAACGGCCCCGGCCAGGTGGTGATCAGCGGCGAGCGCCGTGCCCTCGAGGCGGCGGCCGCGCTGGCCCGCCAGCGCGGGGTGCGGCGGGCGATGCCGCTGCGGGTCAGCGGCGCCTTCCATTCGCCGCTGATGGCCGGCGCGGCCGAGGAGGTGGGGCGGCTCATCGACGCCGCGCCGCTCGTGGACGCGTCGGTGCCGGTGGTGTGCAACGTCGACGGCGCCGCGGTCCGCGACGCCGCCGCCATCCGCGACCGGCTGCGCCGCCAGCTGGCCTCGCCGGTGCGCTGGAGCGACTGCGTCGCCAGCCTCGTCGGGCTCGGCGCCGAGGCCCTGGTCGAGGTGGGTCCGGGAGCGGTGCTCAGCGGCCTTGCGGGGAGGATCGAACCCGGCCTGCGCACCCTGCAGGTGGCGAGCGCCGCGGCCGCCGCCGAGCTCGGTGATGTGCTGGCGGGGGCGGCCCGTGGCTGAGCGGCGCTTGGAGGGCAGGGTCGCCCTGGTCACCGGCGCCTCCCGTGGCATCGGCCGCGCGGTGGCGCTCCGCCTCGCCGCCGAGGGTGCGGCCGTCGCCATCGGGTACGGCGCCTCCGAGGCGGCGGCGCGCGAGGTGGCCACCGAGGCGGAGGCGCTGGGGGCGAGCACCGCCCTCCTCGCCGCCGACCTCGGCGAC
>JAQBPH010000164.1:0-9524 GCA_028287625.1 Chloroflexota bacterium
CGAGCGGGGCCGTGCCTCGTGGCCGGCGGTGATCTCGGCGGCCCTGCTGCTCAGCGTGCTCACCTACCTCACCCAGTTCGACCACCCCCTCAGCAACCTGTGGTCGGCGGGCGACGCTCCGGTCGCGGTCCTGGGGGTGCGCCCCCGCGAGATGCAGCTCGGGATCCTCGGCATCCTGGTGCAGACCGGCCTGCTCGCCGGGCTGGTGCTGCTGCTGGTCGCCCACCTTCGCCTGCCCCGGGGGTCGCTCACCGTCATCCTGGGGATCAACGGCTTCCTGATCACCGCCGTCGACCACGTCGGCGTCCTCGCCGTCCTCGCCGTCGCCATGGGGCTGCTCGGCGACCTGCTGCTCTGGGCGCTGCGCGTGGGTCCGGGGCGGCCGGGCAGGCTGCGCCTCTTCGCCGCCACCTGGACCGCGGGCGTCTACATCCTGTACTTCGTGGACCTGCTCGCCAGCCGGGGGGTGTGGTGGCCCACCCACGTCTGGACCGGGACGATCATGCTCGCGGCCGTGGAGGGCTGGCTGATCAGCTACCTGGTGGCCCCGACGACACGTCCAGGGGTCCTCGAGGGGGCCTGAGTCCCGGATGTGCAACGAATCCATGTTCCCGGCCGTTTCTCACTTAAGATGCCGGTTACGCCGTGCCATCATGCCGGCGCCGGGCCTGGCGGAGGTCCGGCCCGCGCCGCCGTCGAGGAGCCGGGGCCGCGGGCAGGGTCAGAGCATTGGGGGCCGGAGTGAGTCTCGGCGTGGATACCCTGGGCACGCGGGCGACCAGCACCGACGAGTGGCTGAAGACGCAGAGGGCCATCGCCATCGGCCGCTGGATCGCGGTCGCCGTCGGCTTGGCCCTCATCGTTCTCATCCCTGACAAGCCTCCCCTCAACCCGGGCCCCATCTCGCGCCCGGCGCTGGTGCTGATGAGCGTCGTCCTCGCCGGCTACAACGCGCTGGCGTTCTTCGGGTTGAGACGGCTGGTCGCGAAGTCCCAGCGGCTTGGCGAGCGTCTGGTCGGAGCGCTGGTGATCGGGGACTTCCTCATCTGCGCCGGCTGGCTGCTGCTCCTCAGCAACAACCACTACAACACCGGGTTCGCGCTCTTCTGCATCATCGCCATCGAGGTGGCGGTGAACTATCCGCGAACGTGGTCGATCGCGGGTATCTTCGTCGTCGCCTACGCCGTCGTCCTCTATGGATCGCGGGTGATCGGCGAGCACTACGGCTTCCACCTGCATTACGACGAGCTGCTCTTCCGGCTGTTCGTGGTGGTGACCGTCTCGTTCCTCACCACCGCGATCACCCGGGAGCGGGAGAAGCTGCGCGAGCTGGCCGAGGAACGCTCGGTGACCGACGCCCTCACCGGGCTCGGCAACCGCCGCGCGCTCGACATCCGGCTGGCCGAGGAGGTCGTCCGCGCCGAGCGCATCGGCTATCCGCTCACCGTGCTGCTCGCCGACGTCGACAACTTCAAGACCTACAACGACACCTATGGGCACCGTTTCGGCGACGAGATCCTCCGCGTCATCGGCCGGGTGCTCCAGACCCAGGGTCTCCGTCAGGGCTCCGACCACGCCTACCGGTACGGCGGCGAGGAGTTCCTGGTGCTGCTGCCGGGCACCGGCGGCAAGGACGCGCTGGAGGTGGCCGAGCGCCTGCGCGAGGCGATCCGGACGGAGACGTCCACCATCCGCCTGCCCCAGGGGCCGGTGCCGGTCACGGTGAGCGTCGGGCTCGCCGTCTATCCCACCGACGCCGCCACCGCCGACGAGGTCGTCCAGCGCGCCGACTCCGCCCTCTACCGGGCCAAGGAGAAGCGCGACCGCGCCGTCGCCTACAGACCCGAGGACACGGTGCCGCCGGCCCCGCAGCGGCACAGCCCCCGGGCTGCGGCGGGCTGAACCCGGCCGCCGGGGGCGCCTATCATCCGCTGCTCGTGAGCGCACCGGCCGCCCCCCCGATCACCGAGGGCCTGCTGCTGCGCATCTACCGGGTGGCGGTCCTGACCCGAGCGCTTGACCACCAGCTCTGGCTGCTCACCCGCCAGGGCCGCGCCGGCTTCGTGCTCACCGGCCGCGGACACGAGATCGCACAGATCGCCAGCGCCGCGACGCTCCGCCGGGGCCACGACTCGGCCTGGCCCTACTACCGCGACATGGGCGTCGGCCTCGCCCTGGGCGTGACCCCCTACGAGATCCTGCTCGGGGCCCTGGCCCGCGCCGCCGACCCCCACTCCGGCGGCCGCCAGCTGACCATGCACCTCTCCAGCCCCAGCCTGCGCATCGGCAGCATCTCCAGCGGGATCGCCGCCCACCTCCCCCACGCGGTGGGCGCCGCCTACGCTGCCCGGGTGCGGGGCGACGACAGCGTCGCGGTGTGCTGGTTCGGCGACGGCGCCGCCAGCGAGGGCGCCACCCACGAGGCCATGAACCTCGCCGCCGTCCACCGGCTGCCGGTGGTCTTCATCTGCGAGAACAACGGCATCGCCATCAGCGTGCCGCTGGCCCTGCAGATGCCGGTGGAGCGGGTCAGCGACCGCGCCGCCGCCTACGCCATGCCGGGGGTGAGCGTCGACGGCACCGACGCCGAGGCGGTGTACGCGGTCAGCCGCACCGCGGTCGAGCGGGCGCGGGGGGGCGAGGGCCCCAGCCTGCTCGAGCTGCGGGTGCCCCGGATCACCCCGCACTCGTCGCAGGACGACGACGCCTACCGCACCGACGAGCAGCGCGCCGCCGCCGCCGCCGCCGACCCGCTGCCCCGGCTGCGCGAGACCCTGGTCGAGCGCGGGCTGCTCAGCCTCGACGACGACGAGCGGATGGTCCGCGAGGCCCGCGAGCAGGTCGTGGCCGACGAGGACCTCGCCCTCGCCATGCCCGAGCCGCCGCCCGAGCGGGCGCGACGCTGGCTGCACGCCGGCGACCCGCCCCACGACGGTGCCGTCCTCCCTCCCCGCTACGCGGGATGGAAGGGGGTCTTCGGTGACTGAGCCGCCGGCGGGCCGCACCATGGTCCAGGCGCTCAACGACACCCTCCGCGCGGAGATGGCGCGCGACCCCAGCGTGGTGGTGCTGGGACAGGACGTCGGCCTCAAGGGCGGGGTCTTCAGGGTCACCGCCGGGCTCCAGGCGGAGTTCGGACGGATGCGCGTGCTCGACACCCCCATCTCCGAGATCGTCATCGCCGGGGCGGCCATCGGCGCCGCGATGATGGGGCTGCGCCCGGTGGCGGAGTTCCAGTTCGCCGACTACATGCATCCCGCCTACGACCAGATCGTCAACCAGGCGGCGACGATGCGCTGGCGCAGCGTGGGCGCGTGGTCGGTGCCGGTGGTGTTCCGGGCTCCCTGCGGCGGCGGCGTGCGGGGGGGCGTCTACCACTCTCAGAGCATCGAGGCGCTCTACGGACACATCCCCGGCCTGCGGGTGGTCGTGCCCGCCACCCCGCGCGACGCCGCCGGCCTGCTGCGCGCCGCCATCCGCGACGACGATCCGGTGGTGTTCTTCGAGCACAAGGCGCTCTACCGCCGCGGCCGCGAGCTGGTGACCGATGACTCGGAGGTCATCCCTCTCGGGGTCGCCCGGCTCGACCGCCCGGGCGGCGACGTCTCCGTCATCACCTACGGCATGGGTGTCCACCTCGCCCGACAGGCGGCGGAGCGCTGTGCCGCCGAGGGGGTGGAGACGGAGATCCTCGACCTGCGCACCATCTCGCCGTTCGACCGCGAGGCGGTGGCACGGAGCGTCGCCCGCACCGGCAAGGTGCTGCTCCTGCACGAGGCCAACCGCACCATGGGCCCGGCCGCCGAGATCGCCGCCTTCATCGCCGAGGAGCTCTTCACCGAGCTGGACGCCCCGGTGCTGCGCATCGGCGCCGACGACTGCCACCTCCCCTACAACGCCCCCGAGGAGGCCGCCATCCTCCCCGACGCGGGCGGCGTCGCCGAGGCGATCCGCCGGCTGGCGGCGTACTGAGGCCGGCGCGCACCTCACCGGAGATGTGACGGCGGCCTAGCCACTGTTGCGATCGGCGTCGACCGCGTCACGGACGTCCGGTTCGGGGTGACCGGTGGGACACGGAGGTCCTGGTGACGCCTCGGCGGGGGCACACTGCGAGCGTCGGCACCACTGACAAAGGCAAACCCTCCGCGAGGAGGGGACGCAAAGCCACGGATCTCTCGCAGACCGCCGGGTTACCAAGGGTCGCCATCGGGGCCGACAGCACGGAGTGCTGCCATGCCCATCCGCACGCTGTTCACCGCAGTCGCGGCCGCCGGTTCCTTCGCGGGTGCGTTCGCCCTCGTCCACGCGAGCGCGATGTCGCCGGTCCCCGGCATCACCGCATCCACCGCGGTGAGCGTCGACACCGTCCCGAACCGTGACCACATCCGCGCCACCGCGGCCCCCACCCCGGCGCCGACCCCCGTGCCCACGCCGGTGCCCACCCCGGTGCCGGTGGTGCAGCGGGCGGCCAGCGCCCCCGTGATCGTCCCGGCGCCCGTGGTGCGGCGCCCGGCGCCCACCCCTCCCCCGCCGCCCGCACCGGTGGTGCTGCGCAACCAGCTGACCAGCGGCGACGGCAGCCTCGACACCGGCGTCGGCGTGTACGGCGACTGCTCGGGCCGCACCGAGCTCACCCACGCCACGGCCGCCGTCGACACCTGCATCCCCGGTCCGCAGTACTTCGTCGGCCACAACGTCGGGGTGTTCACCCCGCTCATGCACATGGGCGTGGGCGCGATCATCACCTACTACGACGGAGCCGCCAACGCCCACATGTGGCGGGTGGCGTCGGTCCGCGCCGACTGGAGGTCCGCCAACGGTGTTCCCCCGGCCACCGGCCCCGACGTGGTGGCGCAGTTCCAGACCTGCGTGGTCGCCGACGGCTCCGTCGACCGCATCCTCGACGTCGTGCCCGTCTAGCAGCAGCAACAGCAGGGGGGAGGGCTGCCTCAGGCCCGGGCCTTCTCCCCGGTCCAGGCGACGAGTGCGCCGGCGTCCCGAGTGTTGATGACCGATCCGGCATCAACTCCGCAGGCGGCGGCGCGCTCGCAGCCGAGGATCTGCCAGTCCAGCTGGCCGGGGGCATGCGCGTCGGTGTCGATCGAGAAGCGGCAGCCGGCCTCGACGGCGAGGCGCAGCAGCCGCTTGGGCGGGTCGAGCCGCTCGGGCCGGCAGTTGACCTCGACGGCGACGTCGTGGCGGCGGCAGGCCTCGAAGACCACCTCGGCGTCGAACTCCGACTCGGGCCGTCCCTTCCCCCTGACCAGCCGGCCGGTGCAGTGGCCGAGCACGTCGGTGTGGGGGTTGGCCACCGCGGCCACCATGCGCCGGGTCATGTCCTCGGCGGGCATGCGCAGCTCGGAGTGCACGCTGGCGACGACCAGGTCGAGCTGGGCGAGCAGCTCGGGCTCCTGATCGAGCGAGCCGTCGTCGAGGATGTCGACCTCGATGCCGGTGAGGATCCGGAAGGGGGCCACCTCGGCGTTGAGCGCGGCCACCACCTCGAGCTGTCGCCGCAGCCGCTCGGCGGTGAGGCCGCGCGCCACCCTGAGCCGCGGGGAGTGGTCGGTGAGCACCATGTACTCGTGGCCGAGGGCGCGCGCCGCCGCCGCCATCTCGTCGATGGGGCTGCCGCCGTCCGACCAGTCGGAGTGCACGTGGCAGTCGCCGCGCAGCGCGGCGCGGAGCTCCGCCCCTCCCTCGGCGGCGGGCCTCCCCTCGGTGGCCTCGAGCCGGCGCAGGTACACCGGCACCTCGCCGGCGGCCACCTCGGCGATGACCCGGGCGATCACCTCGCCCACCCCCGGCAGCTGCCGCAGCGTGCCGTCGAGCAGCCGGCGGTCGAGCTCGCCCTCGGGCAGCCCCTCGACGGTCGCCGCCGCCCGGCGGAAGGCGCGCACCCGGTAGGACGGCTCGAGGGCGCGCTCGAGCAGGAAGGCGATGCGCCTGAGGGCGGCGGCGGGCTCGGCGGCTGCGGTCACACCTGGAGTCTGCGCGATGACGAGCGCTCAGGTGGCGCCGCCGGGCTGCGTAGGAAATGGGTGGGGTCCGGCGTCGAAGTGAAGACGCCGCCGCGTCCCTCCCCCGGGCGTGGGGGAGGCACACCAGCCGAGGGCCCGGGGGCCCGCCGGAGGACCCGCGATGAACAGCCCGGAGCCGACCCGGCTCGACACGACGCACCCGGCGCTGCGCTCCCTGCGCGCCGCCCGCCGGGACCTCGACGTCGCCGTGGACATCCTCGACCAGCTGGAGCCGGGCACGCCGCAGCACCGCCTCGCGGTGCGCGCCTGGACCGACATCCGCCGGCTGATCCGCAGCCTCGCCACCGGCAGCGACGAGGGGCTCGAGGACGTGGACGTGCCGGTGGCCACGATCCGCACCTCCCAGGACCGCAAGCTGCAGCGCGCCCGCGGCGCCTGACCCTGGGCCGGGCGCGCTACATTCCGGCGTGCCATGGAGGTGCTCCTTCACCACGCCTCGGGCCTCGGCCCGTGGTTCTCCCGCTGAGCCCGCGCTGAGCACCCTGCGCTACCTCGGCAGCCACTGGGACACGCTCCGTCCCCAGCTGCTCACCCACCTGCAGATCGTCGCGGTGGCGATGGCGGCGGCATCGGTCGCCGGACTGGTGACCGGGGTGCTGGCGGCACGCCGGCCCCGGCTCGAGGCGGCCGCCCTCGCGGTCACCGGGGTGATCCTCACCATCCCCAGCTTCGCCCTGTTCGGGATGCTCACCATCCTGCTCGGGATCGGCAACCCGGCGGTCGAGCTCGGGCTCGCCCTGTACGCCCTGCTGCCCATCGTCCGCAACACCCGCACCGGCCTGGGGGCGGTCGACCCCGCGGTGGTCGAGGCGGCACGGGGCATGGGGATGAGCCCCGCCCAGGTGCTGCTCCGGGTCGAGCTGCCCCTCGCCCTGCCGGTGATCGTCGCCGGGCTGCGCCAGGCGACGGTCATGGTGGTCGCGATCGCCACCGTGGGCGCCACCGTGGGCGCCAACGACCTGGGCCAGCCGCTGCTCGAGGGCATCCGCGGCAACGACCGCGACGCCATCTTCGCGGGGGCGCTGCTGGTGGGCGCCCTGGGGGTGAGCGCGGACGCCCTCCTCGCCGCCCTCGAGCGCGGCCTGTCGCGGGGGCGCACGGCGTGATCAGCCTCGAGCACGTGGTCAAGCGCTACGGCGACCGGGTCGCCGTCGACGACCTCTCGGTGGAGATCGGCGCAGGCGAGCTGGCGGTGCTCGTGGGCCCGTCCGGATGCGGCAAGACCACCACGCTGCGGATGATCAACCGCCTGGTCGAGCCCAGCTCCGGGACCATCCGGGTGGACGGGCGCGACACCCGCGAGCGCGGCGTCGAGGAGCTGCGCCGCTCGATCGGCTACGTCATCCAGCAGGCGGGGCTCTTCCCCCACCTCACCGTGGCCGAGAACGTCGCCACCGTGCCCCGGCTGCTGGGCTGGGACCGCCGGCGCATCCGGGCCCGGGTCGACGAGCTGCTCGACCTGGTGGGGCTGCCCCCCGGCGACTACGCCGAGCGGCTGCCGCGGGCGCTCTCCGGCGGCGAGCGGCAGCGGGTGGGGGTGGCACGGGCGCTCGGCGCCGACCCCCCGGTGCTGCTGATGGACGAGCCCTTCAGCGCTCTCGACCCGGTCACCCGGCTGCGCCTCCAGGGCGAGCTGCTGCGGGTGCAGTCGCTGGTGCGCAAGACCATCGTCGTGGTCACCCACGACATCGACGAGGCGCTGCGGCTGGGCGACCGGGTGATCCTTCTCCAGACCGGCGGCCGCCTCGCCCAGGTGGCAACCCCCGCCGAGCTCCTCGCCCACCCCGCCTCCGACTTCGTCGCCGGCTTCCTCGGCGGCGACCGCACCCTGCGGCGGCTGGTGCTGGTGCCGCTCGGCTCGGCGGAGCTGCGCTCCGCCGACGGCGCCGCACCGGCGGAGCGGGTCGACGCCGGGGGCAGCCTGCGCGACGCCCTCGAGGTGGTGCTGCGCTCGCCCGATGGCCGCGCCGCCGTGGTCGACGGCGACCGGGTGGTCGGGGTCGTCGACGCCGAGGTGATCCGCCGCGCGGCGGCGCCGCGATGAGGGCCCGGCGACCCGGCGGCCTCCGGCTGGCGCTCACCCCGATCCTGGTCGGGGTGGTGCTGCTTCTCCTCTACCTCTGGGTGCACACCGCCGAGGTGCCGCCGGAGGAGGCGCCGGTGCTCTCCCCCGACTTCATCGGCACCCGGCTGACCCAGCACGTCGAGCTCACCGTCACCTCGTTCCTGATCGCCGCCGCCCTCGCCCTCCCCCTCGGCGTCGCCGCCGCCCGGGCCGGGCGGGCGGTGCGCCTGCCGGTGCTGCTCGCCGCCAACCTCGGCCAGGCCATCCCCAGCATCGCCCTGCTCGCCCTGGTGTTCACCCTGACCGGCTTCACCTTCCGCACCACCGTGATCGCCCTGGTCGTGTACGCGATCCTCCCGATCCTGCGCAACACCATGGCCGGTCTCCAGGGGGTCGACCCCGACGCCGTCGAGGCGGCCCGGGGAATGGGGATGAGCCCGGCGCAGGTGCTGCTCCGGGTCGAGCTGCCGCTGGCCTCGCCGGTGGTCTTCGCCGGGCTGCGCACCGCCCTGGTCCTGGTGGTGGGCACCGCCACCCTGGGCAACTTCGTCGGCGGTGGCGGGCTCGGCGACGTCATCGAGTCGGGGCTGACCGCCGCCGGGCTGGAGCCCGCCTCGCGTATCGTCGTGGTCGGCGCCGTCCTGGTGGCGGCGCTGGCGCTGCTCGCCGACTGGCTGCTCAGCCTGGCCGAGCGCGCCGTGGTCCCCACCTGGGAGGACGCATGAGATGAGACGGCCCCTCGTGCTCGCCGCGCTGACCGCGGCCTCGCTGCTCGTCCCCGGCTGCGGCGGGAGCAGCGGCGGCGGCGGCAGCAGCAGCGGTGCCGCCGGCGGCGCCCCGGTGATCTGCATCATGTCCGAGTTCCGCACCCGGGCCGACGGCGTGCCCGGCCTGGCGCGGACCTACAACCCCGCCTACGCCACCGCCAGGTACAAGGACATCGGAAGCACCGCCGAGGCGGGGATCGCCAGCGGCCAGTGCGCCGCCGGCGAGGTGTTCACGACCGACTCTGCGATCGCCGCGGACAACCTCGTGGTCCTGAAGGACGACAAGGGCCTCTTCCCGCCCGACAGCGTGGGGCTGATCGTCCGCTCCGTGGTGCTGCAGCGCCACCCCGGCATCGCCGCGATCATGGCGCCGGTCGCCGCCCGCATCACCACCGACGAGATCACGAAGCTCAACCGCGCGGTGGAGATCGACAAGCGCGCGGTCAACGAGGTCGCCCAGGGCTGGCTGCAGCAGAACGGCCTGCTCGACGCCGCACCGGCGGCCTCGGGCGCGGGCAGCGCGACCTGCCCGGTGAGCGCCGCCGCGGTCGACGGCGGCGGCGCCCGGCTGAAGATCGGCAGCAAGCCCTTCGCCGAGGAGGAGCTGCTCGCCGCCATCACCCGGCTGGTGCTCGGCCGCCACGGCTACAC
>JAQBPH010000295.1:0-5776 GCA_028287625.1 Chloroflexota bacterium
GTCGCCGAGGGCGAGGTGGCGGCGGTGGACGTCGACGGCGTCGACCTCTCCCGCTTCTTCCGCATGGTGCACGTCGAGGGAGGTCCCCGCAACGACGCCGCCCGCTCCTTCGCCGCCCACGTCCGCACCGTCGCCGCGCTGGGCCCGCAGCGCACCGCGGCGGTGGGATGACGGAGACGGTGGACGCCCTCGCCAGGGGCGTCGCCGACCGTCTCTGGCATCGCATCCAGGCGCGGGACCGCCTCGACGCCCTCGACGAGACCGCCACCGGGCCCACCCACGGCGAGCGGCTCGCCGCCGGCGGCGACGATCTCGCGGCCGCGGTGGAGGAGATGCTCAGCGGGGTGCTCAGCGCCGTCGCCGGCGGCGAGCGGCGCGCCACCCTGCGCGCACTGCGCACCGGCGCGCTGACCCAGGTGACCCCGGAGGTGGAGGTGCTGCTGCGCGCCGGGCTGGCGGTGGCGGCGTGGGGCGGCGACGGGGTCAGCGCCTCCGACGCCGGTCGCGCGGCCGGCGAGCTCTGCGACGAGCTCGCCGCACGGGTCACCGAGCTGGTGGGTCGGCGGCTGCGCGGTGATGGCTGACCCGGCTCCGCCGCAGACGGCGCTCTGCGTCCTCTGCCGGGTGACGGTGCTGCCCGCCGGCCGCCGCCTCTGCTTCCGCTGCTGGCGGATGATGCGGCCGGAGGAGCGCCGGGCGATCGCCGAGTCCCACGGCGGGAAGGTGCCCCCGTGGGTCGATCGCGGCCACGATTGACAGTTTCTCGATGCCGATGAGGAACCCTCATCGCGCCGCCGCCCCCCGGTGGCCCCGCGTACCCTGACAGCATATGTCCCCGGTACCGCGGCTCGACCGCGCCCTGGCGCTCTGGCTCGGCCTGACCGTGCTCGCGGCGGCCGCGGTCACGCCCCTCGTCGTGGCCGCCAGCCGCCCGCTGGTCGGCGGCTGGGCCGACACCGCCGGCTTCACCGCCGGGGTCGCCGCCGCCTGCGTCGCCATCCGCGGGGTGCTGCGGCGGCTCGGCGGGGTGTCCTCGGGCGGCTGACCCTCGGCCGACCCGCGCTCAGGTGCCGCGAGAGCGGCGGAGCACCGCGGCGAACGCGGCGGCGATGGCGACGTGGCCGCTCTCGCTCGGGTGGAAGCCGTCGTCGCTGATGTACTCGGGATGGAGCACCGGCACCTCTCCGAAGGCGTGCAGGTCGACCAGCTCCGCGCCCTCGCGCACCACCACCCGGGCGATGGCGGCGTTGTACTCGTCCACCAGGGCGTTCACCGCCGCCGGCGGCGGGGCGGCCATCCCGGTCAACCCGCAGGGGGCGGCGGCCGCGGGCGGGTCGGGGAGGCAGGCGAGGTAGGCGGGGAGCTGGTCGAGCCAGGGAGTGTTGGCCACCAGCACCCGGGCGCGGCCACCCCGCCGCAGGGCGTGCACCAGCTGGGTCAGCCGGCTCTCGTACTGCGCCGCCGGCACCCCGGCGAGCAGGTCGTTGACGTTCAGCCAGACGGTGACCAGGTCGGGGTGGACGGCGAGCGCCTGGGGCAGCTCGGCGGTGAGCGCCTGGGCCACGCTGGCGCCGGGGATGCCGAAGTTGTAGAAGACCGCACCCCGCTGCAGCGCGGTCAGGTAGAGCACCTGCGGCCACGCCGACCGCAGCCGGTCCTGGGTGCCCGCCCCGACGGTCTCGCTGGCGCCGACGGCGACGTCGACCAGGGTGGGGCCGTCGCCCGTTCCGGGGAGGGCGACGGCGGTCGTGCGAGCCGTGGGCTCGGGGCTGCAGGCGCAGAGGAGCAGCGCCGTGACCGAGGCGAGCAGCGCCGCGGTGGCGCCGCGGCTCACAGCGAGCCCACCGCGTCGCGGGCCGGCAGCCGGGCGGCGCGCAGCGCGGGGAGCGCCCCCGCCAGCACCGCGAGCAGCATGCTCCCGGCCATGCCGAGCAGGCCGAGGCCCCAGGGGATGCTGCCCAGGTCGATGCCCTCGAGCCCCTGGGCGACCAGGTAGCCGTTGACCACCCCGCCGACCACCGCGGCGACGCCCAGGCCCAGGGCGCCTCCCAGCAGGCCACCGGCGGTGCCCACCAGCAGCGCCTCGAGCTCGAACCAGCGCAGCACGTCGCGGTCGCGGGCGCCGATCGCCTTGAGCACGCCGATCTCGCGATGGCGCTCGCGCACGGCGGCGAACAGGGCGTTGGCGATGCCCAGCACCGCGATCACCAGGGCGACGGTGCCGATGCCGCCGAGCACGATGTCGACGACGTGGAGGTACTTGAGGACCGAGGCCACCAGGTGCTCGGGGGCGCTGGTGGCGTAGCCGAGCACGGTGATCGAGGCGCGGACGGTGTGCACCTGGTCGAGGGTGGAGGCGACCACGATCAGCCCGCTGTACGGCGACGTGGGGAGGCGGTTTCCGTCCGGGTCCTGGCCGCCGCCGAGCTCCCAGGTGCGCGCCAGCCGGGTCTGGTCGAGGGGGACGAGGAAGTCGCCGTCGCCGATCTGCTGGGCGACCACACCGACCACCCGCGCCCGGAACCAGCGGCCGCGGAGGCGCACCGTGCTGCCGCTCTCGACCTGGGGGGCGCCGAACTCGATCTCGGTGCCCAGCACCGCCTCGGGGTGGTCGACGTCGATGGTGAGGCGGTCGAGGTAGCCCAGGGTCACCGTCACCTCGGTGAGCGAGTGGGTGGCCGGCAGGCGGCCGGCGAGCACGGTGACCGGCAGGTTGCGGGGACGGCTGAGGTCGGCACCGATCAGGTTGTCCTCGAAGGGGGTGGGCCGCTGGCTGCCGCCGGCACCGGCGCGCAGGCCGCGGAGCGGCGGCAGCGCGATGACCTCCACCGGGGTCTGGAGCACCCCCTGCACGGAGGCGACGTCGGGGGCGCGGCGGATGGCGCGGAGCGCCGCCTCGTCGAGGTCGCGGGGCCTCCCGGTGCGCAGCTGGTCGGTGTCCGGGGCCGAGGGATCGGGCTCGGCAGCGACGACCCTGATCGCCGACGCGGGGCCGCCCTTGCCGAGCTCGTTGATGATCCGGCTGTCGGCGGTGCCGGCGATGGCGGTGAGCGCCACCAGCAGGCCGGTGCCGAGGGCGACCGCGGCGACGGTGAGGGCGCTGCGCAGCGGCCGCCGCACCAGGCTCCGGAGGGCGAGCACCAGCGCGTCCCGGTGGGTCACGCGCGCACCACGCCCGCGGCGAGCCGCGCCCTCCGGGGGGCGCGGGCGGCCACCGCCGGGTTGTGGGTGACCACCACCAGGGTGCAGCCGCTCTCCGCACGCAGCCGGTCGAGCAGCTCCAGCACCCGCGCCGAGGCCTCCTCGTCCAGGTTGCCGGTGGGCTCGTCGGCGAGCAGCAGCCGGGGCCGGTGGGCGAGCGCCCGGGCGATGGCCACCCGCTGCTGCTCGCCGCCGCTGAGCTGGGCGGGACGGTGGTCGGCCCGGTCGCCGAGACCGACCTGGTCGAGCAGCATGTCGGCGCGGGCGGTGCGCGCCCGCCTCGGCACCCCGGACAGCGTGAGGGCGAGCTCGAGGTTCTCTCGGGCGGTGAGCACCTGGACCAGCCCGAAGTGCTGGAACACGAAGCCGACGGTGCGCCGGCGGTAGCCGCTCAGGGCGTCACCGCGCAGCCGGGACAGCTCCTGCCCGTCCACCCGCAGCTCCCCGCGCTGGGACCGCTCGAGACCCCCGACGAGCGAGAGCAGGGTGCTCTTCCCCGCCCCCGAGGGCCCGGTGAGGGCGATGTGATCGCCCGCCTCGATGTCGAGGTCGACGCCGCGGAGCACCGGGAGGCGGCGGGCGCCCCGTCCGTACTCGTGCTCGAGGCCGCGGATGCGGACGGCGGCGCCGCCGGGCGGATCCGGACCGGTCAACCGGCGCGACCCACGCCCGGCGCCGGGCACGTCGGACGGCAACGCTCCATGTGGAAACTCTAGGCGATTCCCGCCGACCCGCCCATGTGTGAATCGCCCAGAGTTGGCAGCCGGAGGGCTGTTCCGGCTGTGGCTGCCCGGTTCAGCGGCGGTCGACGAGCAGCGCCTGGAGGGCGTGGCCGATCGAGCCGCGGGTGTCGCTGAGCACGCTGTGGGCGACCCCGACCCCCGCCGGGCTGAGCTCGCTGCGGGCGTCCAGGCAGATCCACTCGCCGGCGGGCGGGCGGTGCGTGTACACGGTCAGCTCCGGGTTGATGAACAGCGAGGTCTCCCAGCTCAGCATCGAGCTGATCCCGTTGCCGAAGTCGGCGGCCGCGGCGACGCGCATCAGCGGCGAGGGCTCCTCTCCCTCCACCACCGGGCGGAGCAGCCGCACCCACACCGTCGCCGGCCCGTCGGGGCGCATCGAGCCGCGGACGAAGCGCAGCTCCACCCCGGTCTCGAGGAAGGCCGGCCCGCGTGGCTCGTGGTCGGATGCCCGGCCCTGCTCCGGTCCCGGCGGCGGCGGCGTGGTGCCGTCGCCGCCGGGCAGCTCGAGGGCGGCGGCGGCGATGCGCATCCGCAGGCCGCTGGCGCGGCAGACCTCGACCCCGTCGCAGTGCAGCGCCGCCTCGACCAGCTGCACCCGCCGGCCGTCGCGCACCACCGCGGCGCTGACCCGCAGCGGCCGCAGCGGCACCGGCCGCAGCAGCCGCACCTCGAAGCGGACCAGCTGCATCGGGACCATGGAGGGTGCGGCCTCGACGGCCCGCACCAGCAGCGCCGCCGGCGGGCCGCCGTGCTGGGCCGCGGGGTCCCAGGGGCCGCGGGTGTGCACGGAGGGCACCAGCAGCTCGCCCTCCGGCGTGTACAGGGCGGGGCTCAGCAGGTCGAGCCACCGTAGAAGGTGACCGGCCCGGCGGGCGTGCCGGCCCCGTTGTCGAGGGTGGCGGTCGCGGTCGACGGCTGCTGCGCCGCCGGCCCGGCAGGATCGGCGGAGACGGTCAGGGTGCCGTTGATGCTGACGGTGTTGGCTCCCGGCCGCCCAGGTGGAACCGCCGTGGTCTCGGCGACCGAGAACAGGACCGGCCTGGTGCAGCCGGTGGTCTTGCTGATCACGCTGCCGCCGAGGTGCCAGGCGATGGTCCCGCCGGTGCCCCCGGGGTCGTTCCAGTCGAAGGTCACGGTGAAGGGGCAGACGAACTGGCCGCCGCCCGGGGTGCAGTGCTGGAAGGAGAGCCCGCTCACCCCGGTGGCCACCAGTGGCGGCGCGACGGCGGGGGAGGCGGTGGGCGACGGGAACGGCGTCGCCGTCGGCGTGGGACGGGGGGTGAAGGTGGGGAGGAGAGCGGGCAACGTCGCCTCCGGAGAGGGCGTGGGCGTCGGCGCCGGGGTGGGCCGCGGGGTCGGGGAGGGGGTGGCTCCCGGGATGACCAGCGGCGGCAGGTCCGAGCTGGACGTCCCGCCGATCCCGGTGGACGGTCCGGTCGGCGCCGAGACGTCGCGGTGGCGCAGCGCCATGGTGCCGCCGATCAGTCCGAGGAGCGCCGCGCCCACGGCGACGGCCGCCACCGTCCGGCGCCGGTCGTGTCCCTCCACCCCCGCGCCCCCGGCCGCGGGGGCCGCGCCCAGGAGGCGTGGCGGCGGGAACAGGAACTCCAGCGGGCGCACCGCGGCGGCGAGCTGCTCGCGACCGCGCCGCTCCCAGCCCGACCCCAGCGCACCGCCGGCGACCGCGCCGAGCTCGAGGAGCAGCAACCGGGCCTCGGCGCAGCGCTCGCGCGGGTCCTTGTCGAGCCCGTGGCGGACCAGCCCGCGGAGCGCCTCGGGCACGCGGTCGACCGGGATGGCACCGCGGAGGTGGCGGTCGCGGAGCTCGCCCA
>JAQBPH010000305.1:0-13267 GCA_028287625.1 Chloroflexota bacterium
AAGCGCGCGAAGCGCGCGTCGGCCGGGAGTCCGGCCGCGGAGGGGGGTATGCCACGGCATCGGGCGCGCCAGCGCACGATGTCTTTGGCATGAGCGGGGGGAGGCGGAGCCTCCCCCCGGTAAGAACACCGTGGAGAAACTGCCGCGTACCTCCAACCGGCGGCAGAGCGGCCCCACGCGAATCTCGACCGGCGGCAGAACTGCCGGGCATCTCCACCGGCGGCCAATCGGCCGAGCACCCCCACCGGCCGCAGAACCCGAGCATCCCCACCGGCGGCCAATCGGCCGAGCATCCCCACCGGCCGCAGAACTGCCGGGCATCCCCACCGGCGGCAGAGCGGCCGGCCGCTACACCATCGTCAACCCCCCTGACACCGACAACGTCTGGCCGGTGATGTACGCCGCATGCTCGGAGGCGAGAAAGGCGACGGCGGGGCCGATGTCCTCGGGGCGTCCCAGCCGGCGCATCGGGACCGCCCTGACCATGGCGTCCAGCACCCTGGCCGACGCCGTCCCCTCGCCGAGCATGCCGGTGAGGAGCGGCGTGTCGGTGGGGCCGGGGCAGACGGTGTTGGCGGTGATGCCGTGCCGCGCCATCTCCCGGGCGATGGTCTTGGTGAAGGCGATCAGCCCGCCCTTGGCCCCGGAGTAGACCGCCTCCATCGACGAGCCCACCCGGCCGGCGTCGGAGGCGATGCCGATCACCCGGCCCCAGGACATCTCGATCATCCCCGGCAGGGTCGCCCGCACCACCCGCATCGGCCCCATCAGGTTGAGGTCGAGGACGCGCCGGGTGAACTCCTCGTCGGTGTCGAGGAAGGGCTTGAGCTCGTCCCACCCCGCGCAGTTCACGCAGACGCCGGGGATGCCGAGCTCGGCGCGCACCCGCCCGACGGCCGCCACCACCGAGTCGGGGCTGGTGACGTCGAGGCGCACCCCGAGGCCGCCGACGCGGGCGGCGACGCGCTCCGCCCCCACCTCGTCGATGTCGGCGACCGCCACCCGGCAGCCCGCCTCGGCCAGGCTCTCGCAGATCGCCGCGCCGACCCCGCCGGAGCCGCCCGTGACCAGGGCCACCCGTGCCTCTCCCACCGCCGTCATGCCGTCCTCCCTCACGCTCCGGGCCCTGTCCAACGCTGTCGCGAGTTGCTGCCGTGTCCGGCAGGTTCAGGAGGTGGTGGCGTCCTCGGCGATGTCCCCGATGAGCCCGGTGACGTTGAGCTCGCGGCGCACCGGGAGGGTGGTGCCGTCACGCCAGTACAGGTAGGTGATGCCGCCCCCGCTGTCGCGCACGCGGTGCGAGAGATCCACCTTCCTGGCGCCGTCGGGGGCGAAGAGGCAGAGCACGTGCTCGGCCGGCTTCTTCCCCGGCACGACGCTGAGCCGTGCCTCGTGGAAGGCTCCCGAGCCGATCTCGGTGCGGGCGATCTCCAGCAGCCGGTCGCGGTCGTCGGACCAGAGGAGGTACATGCCGGTGACGTCGTAGGGCGGCGGCTGCGAGGAGCAGATCACCGTCCACTCTTTCCCGGTGAACTCGTTCACGTGATACATTTGCCCTCCTTCAGGCACTCTCGGGCGGGGAGGGTTGCGAAGGGGAAGGCGATGCGGAGGAGCCCATGATCGTCCGTACCTCCGACTCGACCACGGTCACCTCCGTGGTGTGGTCGGCGTCCGTCGAGCGCTCGGCGCTCCCTCCCGCGGGGCCGGTCGGCCCCTGTCCTCTGCCCGCCGGCGTGTCCACCCTCGGACAGCTCACCTCGTCCTTCGTGGATGGGCCACGCCTGCTGAGCCACCTGGCCGAGCGGCGGCACACCGGTGCCCTCATCGAGGCCGGAGGCGAGCGGGTCCAGGTCGCGGTTCTTCACCAGGGCGCGATTGTGGCACTGGTGGCGGTCGACGAGACGGGCACCCACCGGCTCGACACGCTGAGCATGCCCACGCCGGCGTCGCAGGAGATCCACGACATCACCGTGTCGACCTACCGTCCGGAGATCGCCGTGGCGATCGCCCGGATGATCAACCTCCCGGAGCGCTTCCGCGGCCTGCCGGCCAATTTCGTGGACTTCCCCGGGCTGCTCGCCCACCTCGGCCGCGAGCGCGCCAGCGGGGCGGTGCGCGTCATCGCCGCCGGCGACGTCGGCGTGGTCCTGCTCCGCGACGGCGTGGTGCTCGGCGCCTACAGCGGGCGGCTCCCCGAGCTCGACGATCCCGAGGTGCTCTTCGGCCTCACCGCCGCGCCCGACGCCGAGCTCGACGTGCACACCACCGTCGACACGGAGATGGAGCTCACCGGGGTGCCCGCCGGCGACCTGGTCTGGTCGAGGCTGACCGCGCCGCGGAGCACGCCGCCGCCGACGGCCGAGGCGGACGCCGAGTAGCGACCGGCTGACCACCGGCGCCCGGACCGAGCGGCGCTGTCAGCGGGGCGGCCGGCCGTCCCTGTCCAGGACCTCGGCGTAGCGCTCGAGGTAGTCGTGGACCATGCGGGTGGCGCTGAACTGGGGGCCGACGGTCATCAGCGACGCCCTGATGCGCCGCACCATCCCGGCGGGCACGCCCTGCTGGTCGCGGTCGTAGAAGAGCGGCACCACCTCGTTCTCGAGCAGGCCGTAGAGGGCGTCCGCGTCGCGCTCGTCCTGCGCGTAGTCGTCGCCGCCGCTGCTGCCGATGCCCCAGCCGTTCTCCCCGTTGCACCCCTCCTCCCACCAGCCGTCGAGCACCGACAGGTTGAGGCCGCCGTTCATCGCCGCCTTCATCCCGCTGGTGCCGCTGGCCTCCAGCGGGGGGCGGGGCACGTTGAGCCAGATGTCCGCGCCGGCCACCAGGTGGGCGGCCAGGCCCATGTCGTAGTCGGCGAGGAAGACCAGGCGCCCGGTGCTGTCCGGCCCCGCCTGCGTCTCCATGATCTCCTGGCCGACGCGCTTGCCGCCGTCGTCGGAGGGATGCGCCTTGCCCGCCACCAGCAGCTGGATGGGGCGGTCGCTGGCGAGCAGCCGGAGCAGCCGGGCGCGGTCGCGGACGATCAGGGCGGTCCGCTTGTAGGTGGCCAGGCGGCGGGCCAGACCCACCGTCAGCAGGTTGGGGTCGAAGACCTGGGCGGCGCGGTCGGCGAGGTGGGCCGGCTCGCCGCGGGACAGGCGGTCGGCGACGACGCGCAGTCGAACCGCCTCGATGAGGCCGGCGCGCAGCTGCTGGCGCACCTCCCAGATCTCCGCGTCGGGGATCTTCGCGACCGGCAGCCAGGTGCGCGGGTCGGCGGCCCGGGCCTGCCAGCCCCTGCCCAGGTAGCGGTCGAGCAGCTCGCGCATCGGCCCGGCCATCCAGGTGGGAACGTGCACGCCGTTGGTGACGTGGCCGATGGGGATGTCGAGCTCGGCCCACATGTCGCGGGCGACCTGGCCGTGACGCTTGCTGACGCCGTTGGCGGCGGCGCTGAGGCGGAGCGCCAGCGGGGTGATGCCGAAGGGCTCGCTGAGATCGCCGCGGCGCACCCTGCCGAGCTCGAGCAGACCGGTGACGTCGGTGCCCAGCCGCTCGTGGAAGTTGCCCAGCACCTCGAGGATCTCGCCGGGACCGTAGGCCTCGTTGCCCGCCGGCACCGGGGTGTGGGTGGTGAAGATGGTGCGCCCCCGCGCCATGGCGAGGGCGTCGTCGAGCGAGGTGCCGCTCTCGACCGCGGCCCGGGCCATCTCCAGCGGGGCGAAGGCGGGATGGCCCTCGTTGAGATGGAGCATGCCCGGCTCGATGCCCATCGCCCGCAGCGCCCGCAGCCCGCCGATGCCGAGCAGGGCGTACTGGGAGAGGCGCATGCGGTGCTCGCCGACGTAGAGCCGGTTGGCGATCCAGCGGTCGACGGGATGGTTCTCGGGGATGTCGGTGTCGAGCAGGTAGAGGGGCACGCGGCCGATGTCGACGCGCCAGACCTGCGCCACCACGTCGCGGCCGGCGAGGTTGACCCTCACCGTGAGCGGGCGGTTGGCGCGGGTGACCAGGGCGCCGGGGAGGCGATCTGGGTCGGTGTCGACCCAGTACTCCTGCTGCCAGCCGCTGCGGTCGATGCGCTGGCGGCAGTAGCCCTGGCGGTAGAGCAGGCCGACCGCCACCAGCGGCACCGCCTGGTCGCTCGCCTCCTTGAGGATGTCGCCGGCGAGCACCCCCAGACCGCCCGAGTAGATGGGCAGCGAGCGGTGGACCCCGTACTCCGAGCAGAAGAACGCCACCGGATGCTCGGCGGTGAGCGGGCCGGGGCGCGGCGGCGCGGAGACGTAGCCGTGGAGCTCGCGGGTCGCCGCGGCCACCCGGGCGACGCAGGCGTCGTCGTGGGCGGCGTGCTCCAGCACCGACGGGGACACCTCCTGGAGCATGCGCACCGGGTTCTCGCCACAGGCGTCCCACCGGCGCTGGTCGAGCTGCGCGAAGAGGTGGGCACCACCCGGGGTCCACGACCAGCGGTAGTTGCAGGCGAGGCGGGCGAGACCGGCGAGCCGGGACGGCAGTCGCAGGCTGAGGTCGGTGACCGCCCGCTCGATGTCGGCGGTGCCATCGCTCAGCCCTCGCGAACGTCCCTCCGCCGGCACGCCGGCGCGTCCGATGAGCATCGGCACATTGTGATCGGACGGGGTGCTCGGAGGAGCGCTCGGCCGACCTTCCCGGACAAACCGCCAAGGGGGTGACGCGAGCCACCCGTCCCGACCCCCGGACGGGTGTTGAAGAGCCGCCCACCGCCCTGCTAGCCGCGGCCCCAGCGGCGCCGCCTGGCGGCCCTGAGGGTGGCGAGCTCCTCGGCCAGCACGGAGGCGCGGCGCTCGGTGGCACGGGCGGCGAGGGCCACGGCGTCGAGCGCCTGGGCGTCGGCCCGCGCCTGGAGGAGCGCGGCGTCGGCACGCTGCTCGAGGGCCGCGCACCGCGCCTCGGCCTGGCTGCGGACCTCGTCGAGCAGCCGCCGCGCCTCGACCGCCTCGGCCTCGGCGCGCCGGCCCTGCTCCAGCGCGGAGGCGAGCTGGCGGCGCAGCGCCTCCATCTCGTCCTCGTGACCGGGATCGGGAAGGGCCGGCGCCGGCGCCTCCGCGGCGTCCGGTGTGGCGCCGTCGGGCTCGCCCCAGGCCCACGCCGGGGCCTCGCCGGAGCCGGGCTGGGGTTCGGTGGGCTGCGGGGATGGCTCGGTCATCCCTCCCTCGTCGGCCGGCGTCCTCCGCTGGTCGCGGGTCAGGGCCCCGTGGGGGCCGGCGGCTGTGGCGGCAATCCTGCCATATACCTCATTCCCAACGCTGGCCCCGAGAACCTCAGTCCGCCTCGGGGTCGAGACGGAGGCAGACCGAGTTGATGCAGAAGCGCTGCCCGGTGGGGGCGGGGCCGTCGTCGAAGACGTGGCCGAGGTGCGACCCGCAGCGCCGGCAGGTGACCTCGGTGCGCACCATGCCATGGCCGCGGTCGACGTGGAGGTCGACGGCCTCGGCGATCGCGGGCTCCGTGAAGCTCGGCCACCCCGTCCCCGAGTTGAACTTCGCGGTGGAGCTGAAGAGCTCAGCGCCGCAGGCCCGGCAGCGGTAGATGCCGTCGTCGTGGCAGTTCACGTACTCGCCGGTGAACGGCCGCTCGGTGCCCTTGCGCCGGAGCACGTCGTACTCGCCGGGCGAGAGCTCCTCGCGCCACTGCTGCTCGGTCTTCTGGACCTCGGTGCTCTCTGTGCTCATCTGGACCTCCTGTTGACCCTATCAGACCACCGTCCCATGACCGGCGCGTGACGGCGGCTCCGGCGCGGGCTCAGTAGCTCTTGGGCAGGCCGAGGCTGTGCTGGGAGACGTAGTTGAGGACCATCTCCCGGCTCACGGGGGCGATGCGCAGCAGCCGGGCGAGGCCCCACATGTCGGCGAGGCCGAACTCGGAGGCGATGCCGTTGCCGCCGTGGATCTGGATGGCCTGGTCGAGGGCGGCGATCGCCGCCTCGCCGGCGGCGTACTTCGCCATGTTCGACGCCTCGCCCGCCTCCAGCCCCCGGTCGTAGAGCCACGCCGCCTTCTGGGTCATGAGCCGGGCCAGCTCGACCTCGACCTTCGCCTTGGCGAGGGGATGGGCGAGGCCCTGGTAGGCGCCCACCGGCACCCCCCAGACATTGCGCTGGTTGGCGTAGGCGGCGCCCTTGGCGAGCGCGTAGCGGCCGATGCCGTTGCTGATCGCCGCGGTCATGATGCGCTCGGGGTTGAGCCCGACGAAGACCTGCCGCAGCCCGTTGCCCTCGGTGCCGACGAGCCGGTCGGCGCCGACCCGGACGCCGTCGAAGAAGAGGGTGAACTGCTTCTCCGGGGCCACGATCTCGACCGGGATGAGGCTGCGCTCGAGGCCCGGGGCGTCCGCGTCGACGATGAACAGCGAGAGCTCGGCCCTGCCCGACTCGGGGTCTCCGCCGGTGCGCGCCACCACCAGGACGGCCGCGGACTCGTCGACGCCGCTGATGTAGTACTTGGTGCCGCGCATCACCCAGCCGTCGCCGTCGCGGGTGGCGCTCGTCGAGATGCGGTGCGAGTTGGTGCCGGCGTCGGGCTCGGTGATGGCGAAGGCCATCTTCATCGCCCCGCTCGCCATCGGCGGCAGCCAGCGCTCGCGCTGCTCCTCGCTGCCGTGCCTCGCGATGATCGACGCGCAGATCGCCGGCGAGACCAGCATCAGCAGCAGCGGACAGCCGGCGGCGGCCATCTCCTCGCACACGATCGACAGCTCGGAGATCCCCATCCCGCCGCCGCCGTAGGCCTCGGGGGTGTTGACGCCGATGAACCCGTGCCTCGCCAGCGCCTGCCAGAGCTCGTCGCTCCGCTCGCCCGCGCGCGCCGTGCGCACGAACCAGTCGTGGCCGAAGCCGCCGGCGATGCCCGCTGCCGCCTGGCGCAGCATGAGCTGCTCGTCGCTCTCCTGGAAGTCCATGCCGTCCCTCGGTGCGCCGGCGGTGGTGACTGCCGGCTTCGGGTGCGCGCCCGCAGAGCGTACTTCACGGGAGGCCGCCGGGCGCATTCGGCCCGTGAACCGCGGTTCACGCCCCGGAGAGCCGGCGGGCGAGCGCCCGGGCCCGCTGCCGCATCGGCTCGGGGCCGGTGGCGACGGCCGCCAGGTCGCCGCGGCCGCTCATCGCCTCGACGACGGTGACGGCGTCACCGCGGAGGCAGCCCTCCTCACCCGGGGGCTCCCGGGGATGGTCCACGGCCACCTCGTCGCCGACCCGCAGCCGGTAGGCGCCACCCCCCACCCCCTCGAGCCGCAGGTCGACCACACCGGGCAGCCCGGCGCGGGCGAGGATGCTGCCCAGCGGCACCAGCTGGTAGGCGGCCACCAGGCTCACCTCGACCGGGTCGGCGACGGCGTCGCGGCCCAGGCCGGCGAGGATGTCGCGCTCGTGCAGCCAGGCGTCCCAGAGGAGGTGGTTGAGGGCGAGCGGCCAGGGGACCCAGCCCAGCGGGCTGTCGGCCTCCGCCTCCGAGCCGCGGGCGGCGGGGTCGCGGGCCTCGGCGAGCAGCGTGGCGGCGCCGGCCGCGAGCGCCTCGAGGTGCGCCGACGGGTCGCGGCCACGCACCGGCGCGAGGGCGAGATCGGGGGTGGCCCGCGGGTCGAAGCCGCCGAAGACGCGCTCGCTCGAGCCGCGGGCGGCCCGGCGGAGCACCTCGAGACTCACCTCCACGCCCCAGCACAGGTGCCCGGTGACGTCGCCGACCGACCACCCCGGGCAGCGGCTGGGGGCCCGCCACTCAGCGGCGCTCAGCCCCTCGAGCGAGCCGGTCAGCCGCCGGAGCTGGCCCGCCAGCGAGCCCAGCAGGCTGGAGAGGTCGACCTCGAGCCTCACCGGCGCCCCCTGGCGGAGGGACATCCCCGACCTCCTCGCGACGAATGCCGCCCTCGGATGGTACGGCGCCATCGTCGGCGGAGGCATCGCGCGCGTCGGCGGCGAAGGCGGCCAGGTAGGCGACCGACATCCCGCCCATGAACAGCGCGGCGACGGTGGCGATGGCCAGCCGGGCCCAGATGTCGACCTCGCCGAAGCGGGTGAGGAAGAGGACGTAGGGAGCCGCCACGTTGATGGCGGGGCCGAGCCACACCCAGGGGCTGCGGCCCGGCCGCTCGGCGCCGATGGCGCGCTCGAAGCCGCGGGCTCGGCGCGAGGTGGCGCTCGACAGGCGGTGGGCGAAGCGTCGCATCGACGCGTTCCTACCCGCGGGTACCGGGGGTGAAACCGTCCTGCTACGGCGCCCGTGCATCCTCCACCAGCTCGGCGCGGCGCACCTTGCCGAGGGCGTTGCGGGGCAGTGCGGCGACGAAGCGCACCGCCCGCGGGCACTTGTACGGCGCCAGCCGGGCACGGGCGTGGGCCACCAGCTCATCCTCCCCCACGGGGGCGCGCGCCACCACGAAGGCGGTGACCTGCTCACCCCAGCGCTCCGAGGGCAGCCCCGCGACCGCCACCTCGGCGACCGCGGGGTGCTCCTCGAGGGCCGCCTCGACCTCGCGGGGGTACACGTTGAGGCCGCCGCTGATGATGATGAGGTCCGTGAGCCGGCCGCGGATGGCGAG
Organism: Chloroflexota bacterium; assembly: GCA_028287625.1. Lineage (GTDB taxonomy): Bacteria > Chloroflexota > Dormibacteria > Aeolococcales > Aeolococcaceae > CF-96. The sequence continues at coordinate 8,554 of JAQBPH010000305.1, forward strand.
CGAGCCGTCGGCGGCGATCTCGCCGGCGTCGCCGGTGCGCAGCCAGCCGCCCACCAGCACCTCGGCGCTGGCGCCGGGGTCGCGCCAGTACCCGCCGAACACCTGGCCGCCGCGGAGGAGCACCTCACCCTCCTCGCCGAGGCGCACCTCGACCCCGGGCAGGGGATGGCCGACCCGTCCCGCCAGGCGCGGCCCCGCGTACGGGGTGGAGACCACCACCCCGCCCTCGGTGATCCCGTAGCGCTCCAGCGGCGGCTGGCCGAGCAGTGCGGCGCAGCGCTCGAAGAGGGCCGGCGGCAGCGGCGCCGAGCCGCAGACGAAGAGGCGCACCCCGGAGAGGTCGGCGGGATGGGCGTCGAGATGCGCGGCGAGGCGCTGGTACATCGCCGGCACCCCGAAGAAGAGGCTGGCGCCGCGGTCCAGCTCGTCGACCGCCGCCTCGGGCGAGAAGCGGAGCAGGGTGGCCGAGGCGCCGGCGAGCAGCGTCCCCACCAGCCCCATGGCGAGGCCGTGGAGGTGGTGGAGCGGGAGCGCCAGCGCCAGGTGGTCGGAGCGACGCCAGCGCCACGCCTCCACCACCCCGCGCCCCTGGGCGAGCAGGTTGCCGTGGTCGAGGAGGGCGCCCTTGGGCCGCCCGGTGGTGCCCGAGGTGTAGATGATCACCGCCGGGCTCTCCGGGGTGAGGGCGGTGGCGGGCGGCGACGCCGGGGACCGGGGCAGCCCCTCCACGTCGAGGACCAGGCGCACGCAGGGATGGGCGGGGCGGAGCCGGGCGATGCCGGCGAGGCGGGGGCCGTCGGCCACCACCGCCGCCGGCTCCGCGTCGTCGAGGATGTGCCCCACCTCGGCGTCACGGTAGTCGGGGTTGACCGGCACCACCACCGCCCCGGCGCGGAGCGCTCCGAGGCAGGCGAGCGCCCACTCGCACGACGCGGCGGCATGCAGCAGCACCCGGTCGCCGGGCCCGACCCCGAGGCCGGCGAGCCCGGCGGCCACCTCCTCCACCCCGGCGGCGAGCCCCCGGTGGTCGAGCTCGACCCCGCCGCAGCGCAGCGCGGAGCCGTCCCCGGTGTGGAGCAGCGACCCGGGCAGGTCGCCCCGGCGCAGCCAGCGGCGAGCCGCCTCGGGCTCGGCGGGGATCTCGCTGCCGGGGCGGAGGTGGACGGCCCATGCGGGGTGCATGGACCGGCAGACTAGCCGCCGGCGACCCCGCGGGCGACGTCCGAGCCCTGCCAGTAGGCGCCGGTGCTCACCCCGGGCCCGGCGCCCAGCGGCGCCAGGCCGCCGTAGCCGTCGAGCACCACCCCGGTCCCGCCGGTGCCGACGCTCACCCCGCGGGCGATGTCGAAGCCCGGCCAGGCGGCGGTGGTGCGCAGCTCGGGAGCCCCGCCGTAGGGATGCACCCCGCCGAAGCCGTCGAGCACGTAGCCGCCGCCGTCGGGGCGTGTGGCCAGCCCGCGGGCGATGTCCCAGCCCGGCCAGTAGGCGCTGCCGGCGACCGCGGGGGCGTCGCCGAAGGGGTGGAGGCCGCCGAAGCCGTCGAGCACGTAGCCGCCGCCGTCGGAGCGCAGCGCGATGCCCCGGGCGATGTCCCAGTCCGGCCAGGTGGCGCTCGCCTGCACGTCGGGGGCGCCGCCGAAGGGGTGGATGCCGCCGAAGCCGTCGAGCACGTAGCCGCTGACGCCGTCGGAGCGCAGCGCCACCCCGCGGGCGATGTCCCAGTCGGGCCAGTAGGCGGTGGTCTGGAGCAGCGGCGCGTCGCCGAAGGGATGCAGGCTGCCGAAGCCGTCGAGCACGTAGCCGCCGGCGCCGTCGGGGCGCAGCACGATGCCGCGGGCGATGGTCCATCCCGGCCAGTACGCGGTGGTGGCCAGCTCGGGCGCGCCACCGAAGGCGTGGACGCCGCCGGAGCCGTCGAGCACGTAGCCGCCGCGGTACAGGCGCATGGGCGCGCCGCCCCCGACCGCGGAGGTGGCGGCGCCGACCCGGACCGCGCCGGGCGAGGTGCCGGTGGTGATGGTGGTGGTGTACACGCCCCCACCCGCCGGATGGGTGGCGGCCGCGGTCGCCAGCGCGCTGGTGGTGAAGCTCACGGTCTGACCGGAGACCGGGTTGCCGGCGGCGTCGACGAGGTGGGCCGCCGCGGTGGCCCTGGAGCCCGGCGCCGCCAGGATGGTCGCGATGGTGGTTCCCACGGTGAGGGCGGCCCCGGACCAGGTCGCCGCCGCAGGCCCGTAGGCGAGGGGCGTGACCGGGTTGGCGGCGGACGGCGGCGCGCACGTGCCGGGCCGCGGTCCGCTCTGGAAGGAGAGTGCCTGGTAGGGCGAGATCGCCACCCGCCCGCTCCTCGCCGCGCCGCTGAAGCTGATCGACTTGGCGTAGGCGAGGCGGTCGGCGGCGCCGGTGACCAGCACAAGCACCCCGCCGGCGGTGGCGGCCATGCCCGGGCCGTCGATCAGCGGGCCGGTGAGCACGCAGCCGCCGGGGTTGCGCGGGGTGGTGGCGGCGGCCGGGGTCAGGCCCACCCCGCCGTCGGGCCCGACCACCCCGTAGAGAAGCGAGCCGTCGGGGGCGCGGCAGGCGACCACCGCCGCGGGGGTGCCGCCGGTGATGCCCAGGGCCGCGGCCGGGTGGCCCTGGCAGGTGCCTCCCCGGGCCACCCACGGCGACGAGCTGGTGGCGCTCCAGAGCCCGCCGCCGGCGTCGACGGCGAAGAACGTGGGGTCGTCGCCGGCCCCGGCTCCGGCCGGGGCGAGGGCGGGGCCGGCGGCGAGCTGCAGGCCGGGCAGCGCCCTCCAGCGGTCGAGCGTGGGCAGCTGCAGCGAGGTGGCGGGGAGCTCGCCGCTGGCGTACCGGAGCACGTGGTCGGCGCCCTGGCAGGCGACCCAGAGGGTGGCCGAGACGTGGTCGAGGTGGGCGGCGGGATTGTCGATGCAGGTGAAGCCGGGCGCGGCGCTCCACAGCGTCCGCCATCCCAGCGCGTCGGAGCGGACGTAGAGGGCGCCGTCGTCGAAGGTGCCGATCTCCAGCGCGGGGTCGAGGGCGGTGCCGGCGATCACCGCCGGGCTGCCCACCAGCCGGCGGCCCGCCGGTGCCCCTGCGGAGGCGAGCGGCTGGAAGCCGGCGCCGGCGACCAGGCCGCCGTCGGCGAGGGCGGCGCCGGCGACGGTGAGGTGGGCGAGGGAGCCGTCCGGGTGGTCGTCGCAGTGAGGGCCGGGCGGCGCGGAGAGCTGGTCGTCGGAGTCGCCGTCGCCGTCGCAGACGGCGGGGCCGGCGGCGTCGTCGTGGAGGACGACGGGGTCGTCGGCGGTGGCGCGGAAGGAGGCGCCGGAGGCGGGCGCGGTGGTGACCACGCCGTCGGGGAGGTTGTTGGTCACGGTGGCGCCGAGGACCGCGCCCGTGGAGTCGAGGGTGAAGCTCGCGACCTCGCCGAGGCAGGCGCTGCCGCCGGTGCAGCCCACGTACCCGGCGGGCACGGTGAGCTGCTCGAGACGGTAGGTCTGGGTGCCCGAGGCGGGCGGGGTGAGACTGAAGACGGCGCAGCCCGCCGGGGTGGCGCCGCTGCAGTCGCCGCGCTCGGCCGGGCAGCCGCCGGGCGGGCCGACGCTCCGGGAGGGGCCGGTGGGCACGGTGCGCACCGTCGAGGCGCCGGCGGCGCTGAGCCCGAGGCCGGCGCCGCCGATGGTCTGGCGGCAGGAGTCGAGGGTCTGGACCCAGATCGAGACCGGGACGGCGGCCGCCGCGGCGGGGACGGCGGGGGTGAGAACCGCGAGGGCGGCGGCGACGGTCGCGACGACGGCGCGGCGCCGGATCCCTGTGCGCACCCGACTGACCTCCCGATGGCCCGGCCCCCCGGCGCCCACGCACCGAAGGAGACGACGGGAACGCCTCGAAACCCGCGAGGGGCACAGCACCGTGACAGCCTCCTCACGGGCGGCGCACGGCCGCGGTCGCCACCGTCGCCCGTGACCTCCCGGATATGGTCGGCTCACCGCACATCACCAGGAGGTCCCGTCGATGCCCGAGATGGTCCACGCCGACGCCGAGGGGCCGGTCCCCGCTCCGCCCGCGGAGGTCTACGCCTTCCTCACCGACTACCGCCGCCGTCCCGAGATCCTCCCCGCCAACTACCAGGACTACCGCGTCGAGGAGGGCGGGTTCGGCGCGGGCACCCTGGTCGCGTATCGCTTCAAGGCGGGACCGCGTGAGCGCGACTACCGGGTGCGCGCCGAGACCCCCGACGGCAGCACCCTCGTGGAGCGCGACGAGGGGTCGACGCTGGTGACCACCTGGCGGGTCAGCCCGGCGGGTGCGGGCAGCACGGTGCGCGTCGAGACCGAGTGGCAGGGCGCCTCCGGGATGGGTGGCTTCTTCGAGCGCACCTTCGCACCCCGGGCGCTGAGCCGCGTGTACGCGGACATGCTCTCGCGGCTCGCCACCGCCGTCTCCGGCCGGCCGGCGGGGAGCGTCTAGCCGGAGGGCGGCCTCTCTCGGGCGAGGCGGAGCAGCAGGCGCCGGGCGGAGTACGCGGCGGCGATTGCGATGGCGACGGCCAGCGCCAGCGGCCGCCAGGGGAAGGTCGTCGTGGACGCGCCCGCGGCGGTCACCGGAGGCCTGGCCGGCCGCTGCGGCGGCGGCGCGGTGGGCGGCGCCGGCTGCGTCGCCGGCTCCGGTGTGGTCACCACCGGTGCGGGGGTGGCGGGCGGCGGCGCCG
>JAQBPH010000329.1:0-2848 GCA_028287625.1 Chloroflexota bacterium
CGGCGCCGCACCGGCCGGCGTGGTGGGAGCTCGCCGGCTTCGGCCTCCCCCGCCCCGAGCCGCGGCCCTGAGCGGCACCTCATCCAATTCGGGCCCGGGGTGCGTGTTGAGGACGACCGGGGCCGCCGCGGCGCCCACCAACCGGGCGGCGGGCCCGCAACCAGGAGGAGAGGGAATGACCAGCGATCACACGTCGCACACGTCGCGTCGCATCCGCGGCCTGCTCGCCGCCGCCGGCGCCGCCGCCGTGCTGGCCGTGGGGAGCGCTCCCGCCATCACCGCGTCGGCCGCGACCGTGCACCACGCCGCCGGCCACCAGGCCGTCACCGTGTCGGAGACGGAGAACGGCAGGACCATCACGGTGCGCTCGGGCAGCCGGGTGACGCTGACCCTGCACAGCACCTACTGGAGCATCCAGGGCAGCTCCGATCCGAAGGTCCTCCACCAGGTGGGTGGAACCTCGACCCAGCCCGCGAAGCCCGGCACGTGCGTCCCCGGCCAGGGCTGCGGCACCGTGAGCGCCACCTTCGTCGCGCTGAGCAGGGGCTGGGCGGATCTCACCGCCTCGCGCACCACCTGCGGCGAGGCGCTGCGCTGCACTCCGGCGCAGGGTGCCTACCGCGTGCACGTCGTGGTGGCCGGCTGACACCACGACGCCGGGCCGGCGGGGACGGCGCACCCGGCGCCGTCCCCTCGCCTGTCAGCACACCGATGTTCGACGTATCATGCGGCTGCACGGGGAGCCCCGCTCCAGGGGGATGCGCCCGGGCGCACAGGAGGGACGGCGGTCATGCAGTTCGGGGCTGGGCAAGCGCTTCTGGCCGACGTCGACTCGTCCCTCGGCGCGGTCATCGCGGTCATCGCGGTGGTCCTCGGCGTCGTCGCGGTGCTGGCCTTCGCGGTCCACGTGCTCACCACGTCCGCCGTGGGCGGCCGCAGCTAGACCTCCCGGCTCACCTCGGCCGGCGGCCCGCCGGCGCCTCGCAGGCCGTGTTCAGGTGAGCGAGGATGGCCTCGCTGAGACCGCGCAGCCGCGCCAGGTCGGCGGGTGACAGCGTTCCCAGAAAGTGGCTGCGCAGGCTCTGGGTGGCGGCATCCCCGGCCGCCGTCACCGCCTCGGCCCCCTTCTCCGTGAGCGCCGCGTAGCAGACGCGCCGGTCGCTGGTGCACTGGCGGCGCTGCACCAGGCCCGAGCACTCCAGCTGGCTCACCGCGTGGGTGAGCCGGCTGGGCGCCGACTGGGTGGCGTCGGCGAGGGCGCTCATGCGCATCGCCCGTCCCGGCGCCTCGGCGAGGTGGCGGAGCAGCTCCCAGTAGCTGGTCGGCAGCCCGGCGTCACGCTGCATGTCGCGGTCGATCTGCGCGAACAGCCGCCGCGCCGCGCACGCGTACGCCTTCCAGGTGCGCGTCTCCTCCTCGTCGAGCGGTGCCGTGGTCATGGCGGTCATGGTACCCCAGTATTTGACCGCTGAACTATCCATGTGCTACGGTACTGAACAGTTCAGCGCTGAAGCATAACGACCCTGTCCGATGCGGACAGGAATGACAGGATCCGGAGGCGGGAATCTGATGAAGCTCGGACTGCGTATGGCCGGTGTGGGAGTCGCGCTCCTCGCCGGAACGGTGTCGACCGGGACCACGGTGCTGGCCGCAACGGCGTCGCCCAGCTCGACGGTGGCAATGACGTCCTGGGACCGTGGTGGCGACCATCACGGCGGCGGCGACCGCGGCTGGGACGGCCGGGGTGGCGATCACCGCGACGACCGGGGTCACGGCGACGAGCATCGCGGTGACTGGAGCCGCTGCGACGGCTATCGCTACCACTACAACTACTACTGCTGACATGAGCTGACGGGCGCCGGCGGTGACGACCGCCGGCGCCCGGTCGGCGCTTCGACACAGCCCGTGGGCCACGGCGTACCCTGCGCCGGATGCGAACTCCAGCCCTCCTCGCGGCGGCGGCGGCCGGCCTCGCCGCCTGCGGCTCCACCCCCAGCTCCACCCCGGGCTCCAGCACGCCGGCGCCCGCGGCCACCCCGACCGCGGTGGCGACGCCGCCCGCCTCGCTGACCCCCGTCGCCAGCCACACCAGCTGCACCGGCCACCGCTTCGGCACCGCGCTCGCGCCGCTCAACCCGCCCTCCAACCTGCACGTCTACGCGGCCGTGCCGCCGATGCAGATCGACCAGGCGAGGCTGTACGCCGCGACCATCACCACCGGTCGCGGGACCATGGTGCTCTGCCTCGACCCCAAGCTGGCCCCGCTCACCGTCAACAACGTCGTCGCCCTCGCCCGCAACCACTTCTACGACGGGCTGCGCTTCCACCGGGTCGTCCCCGGTTTCGTGATCCAGGGCGGTGATCCCCAGGGCAATGGCAGCGGCGGCCCCGGCTACAGCTTCAAGGACGAGCCGGTGAAGGGCGACTACACCGACGGCTGCGTCGCGATGGCCAACTCCGGCCCCGACACCAACGGCTCGCAGTTCTTCATCTGCATCGCGGACGACACCCGGCTGACGAAGATATACAACCTGTTCGGCGCCGTCGACCGCGGGCTCGAGGTGGCCCACGCCACCCAGGTCGGCGACGTCATGACCACGGTCACGGTGGCCTCCCAGGCGGACTGAGGCAGCGCGTGCGCCGCAGCGCCTAGGAGGCCTTCTCCGCGGCGGCGCAGTCCTTGCACACGCCCATGAGGTCGAGCCGGTGGGCGTGCAGCTGGAAGCGCTTGCGCCGCGCCAGCGTGGCCAGGGCGCGCTCGATCTCCCGCTCGAGGTCGGCGGGGAGCTCGACGTCGAGCATGGTGCCGCAGGAGCTGCAGACAAGGTGGTGGTGGTGGCCGAGCAGG
>JAQBPH010000354.1:0-11293 GCA_028287625.1 Chloroflexota bacterium
TGGGGGATCTGCAACGGCTTCCAGATCCTCTGCGAGGCGCACCTGCTCCCCGGAGCGCTGCTGCGCAACGCATCGCTCGAGTTCCGCTGCGAGCCCTCCTGGCTGCGGGTCGAGACCGAGGCGTCGCCCTTCACCGCCGGCTGCCGCCGCGGCGACGTGCTCCGGATCCCCGTCTCCCACGGCGAGGGCCGCTACGTCGCCGACCCGCAGACCCTGATCCGCCTCGACGAGGAGGACCGGGTGGCACTGCGCTACGTGCGCCCCGACGGCGGGCCGGTGGGCGATGCGTCGCCCAACGGCTCGATGCGGGACATCGCCGGCATCCTCGGCGCGGGGCGCACCGTGCTCGGCATGATGCCCCACCCCGAGCGAGCGTGCGAGGCGCTGATCGGCGGCACCGACGGGATGGCGCTGATCCGCTCGGTGGCGGCGTCGCTGGCCCGCGAGGGGGCGTTCGCGACGTGACCGGCGCCGGGGTCGAGGTGCCGCCCGCCGCGCTGCTCGCCGAGGTGGCGCTCACCGAGGCGGAGTACCGGCTCGCGGTCACCGCGCTCGGCCGCGTGCCCAACCCGCTCGAGCTGGGCATCATCGGCGCGCTGTGGAGCGAGCACTGCGGCTACAAGACCAGCCGCCCGCTGCTCTCCCGGCTGCCGACCACCGGTCCCAACGTGCTCCAGGGACCGGGCGAGAACGCCGGCGCCGTCGACATCGGCGCCGGGCTCGCCTGCGTCTTCAAGATCGAGTCCCACAACCATCCGAGCGCGATCGAGCCCTACCAGGGCGCGGCCACCGGGGTCGGCGGCATCCTCCGCGACATCTTCACCATGGGCGCGCGGCCGGTGGCGCTGCTCGACTCGCTGCGCTTCGGCCCTCTCGACGAGCCCCACCAGCGCCATCTCCTCGAGGGAGTTGTGGCCGGAATCGGCGGATACGGCAACTGCATGGGAGTGCCCACCGTCGGTGGCGAGGTCTACTTCGACGAGTCCTACCGGCACAACTGCCTGGTCAACGCGATGTGCGTCGGCGTCGTGGAGCACGGCCGGCTGGTGCGCGCCGCCGCGGCGGGCCCGGGCAACCCGGTGCTGCTGGTCGGCGCCGACACCGGCCGCGACGGCATCCACGGCGCGACCTTCGCCTCGGTCCAGCTCGACGAGACCTCGGAGCAGCGCCGCCCCGCGGTGCAGGTGGGCAACCCGTTCCTCGAGAAGTGCCTGATGGAGGCGTGCCTGGAGCTGGTCGGCGACCCCCGGGTGGTGGCGGTGCAGGACCTCGGCGCCGCCGGCCTCACCAGCAGCGCCGCCGAGCTCGCCTGGCGGGGCGGCTGCGGCATCGACCTCGACGTCGCCCGGGTGGCCCGGCGGGAGCGGGGGATGACCCCGTACGAGGTGATGCTCAGCGAGTCCCAGGAGCGCATGCTCATCGTGGTCCACCGTGGCCAGGAGGAGGGGGTGCGCGCCGCCTTCGCCCGCTGGGACCTGCGCAGCGACGTGGTCGGCACGATCACGGACGACGGTCGCATGCGGGTGCGCGACGGCGACGAGGTGGTCGCCGACCTCCCCCTGCGGATGATCGTCGACGAGGTGCCGCTGCGGCATCCCGAGGGCCGCCGCCCGAGCGGCATCGACGCCCTGCTCGCCCGCGACCCCCTCCCCGGCGGCCCGCCCTGGCCGCACGCCGAGGCGCTGCTGCGGCTGCTCGCCAGCCCCAACCTGGGCAGCCGGCGGCCCATCTTCCGCCGCTACGACCATCAGGTCGGCGACGACACCGTGGTGGCGCCCGGGGGCGACGCCGCGGTGCTGCGGATCCGGGGCACGTCCCTGGGCCTGGCCCTGACCACCGACGGCAACGCCCGCTACGGCGTCCTCGACCCCCGGCGCGGCGCCGCCATCGCGGTCTGCGAGGCGGCGCGCAACCTGGTGGCCACCGGCGCCGAGCCGCTGGCGGTGACCAACTGCCTGAACTTCGGCAACCCGGAGAAGCCCGAGGTCTTCTGGCAGCTCGCCGAGGCGGTGGAGGGCATCGCCGAGGCCTGCGAGGCGCTCGGGGTGCCGGTGGTGAGCGGCAACGTCTCCCTCTACAACGACACCAGCGGGGTGTCCATCGACCCCACGCCGGTGATCGGCATGGTCGGCCGCCTCGCCGACGTCACCCGCCGGCTCACCCCGGCGTTCGCCGCCGAGGGCGACGAGGTCAGCCTGGTCGGGCCGGTGGAGGCGACCCTGGGCGGCAGCGAGTACCAGCGGCTTGCCACCGGCGAGCAGGCGGGCCCTCCCCCCGACCTGGACCTCGACCTCGAGCGCCGCGTCCAGGCCGCCGTCCTCGAGGCCGCCGCCGCGGGGCTGCTCGCCTCCGCCCACGACTGCGCCGAGGGAGGGCTCGCCGTCGCCCTCGCGGAGTGCTGTCTGGGGGGCGGCCTGGGGGCCCGGTGCAGCCTCGAGGAGGCGGGCGGGGGCGGGGGTTTGGGCTCGGAGGGCGCGGCTATACTCTTTGGCGAGGGCCAGTCTCGGTTCCTCGTCAGTCACTCCACGGAGGTCGCGGTGCAGCTCCGCGCACTCATGGATCGACATCGGGTCCCGCTGCGGCGGCTGGGGGTGGTCGGAGGGGGCCGGGTCCGTATCGAACCGATCCTCGACGTGTCCCTCGGCGAGGCGGGCGCCGCCCACGCGGAGGCGCTGCTGTGATCGACCTCGGTGACGAGCCGCTCGACCGCCTCCACGAGGAGTGCGGGGTCTTCGGCGTCTACGGCCCGGGGGAGGATGTCGCCAACCTCACCTACTTCGGGCTCTACGCGCTCCAGCACCGCGGCCAGGAGTCCGCGGGCATCGCCGTCTCCGACGGGCAGCGGATCCGCATCCACAAGGAGATGGGCCTGGTCGCCCAGGTCTTCGACCAGGAGAAGCTGCTCGACCTCTCCGGCTACATCTCCCTGGGCCACACCCGCTACAGCACCACCGGCAGCACCCGGCTGCCCAACGCCCAGCCGATGCGCTTCGAGCACGGCCAGCTGGGGCCGATCGCCTTCGGCCACAACGGCAACCTGGTCAACACCGCCGAGCTGCGCACCGACCTCGTCGAGCAGGGCGCGACCTTCCAGGCCACCACCGACAGCGAGGTGATCGGCGCGCTGCTCAGCCGCACCCCCGGCGACAGCCTCGAGGTGGTGCTGCGGCGCTCGCTCTCGCGCCTCGAGGGGGCCTACTCGCTCCTCTTCCTCACCCGCGACAGCCTCGTCGCCGCCCGCGACCCGCTGGGCATCCGCCCCCTCTGCCTCGGGCGCCTCCCCGGCACGGACGGCGAGGGCACCGCCGGCCACGTGATCGCCAGCGAGACCTGCGCCCTCGACGTCGTCGGCGCCGAGTTCATCCGGGAGATCGAGCCCGGCGAGATCGTCACCATCGACGCCGAGGGGATCCGCTCCGCCCGCATCCCCAAGGCGGTGCGGGCCCCGGCGATGTGCTCCTTCGAGTTCATCTACTTCGCCCGCCCCGACAGCGTCATGCAGGGCCGCTCTCTCTACGAGGCCCGGGTCAACATGGGCCGCGAGCTGGCCCGCGAGGCGCCGGTCGAGGCCGACATCGTGATGGCCCTCCCCGACTCCGGCACCCCCCACGCGGTCGGCTTCGCCGAGGCGTCGCAGATCCCCTTCGTCGAGGGGGTGATCAAGTCGCGCTACATCACCCGCACCTTCATCCAGCCCAACCAGCGGCTGCGCGAGGCGGGCATCCGGCTCAAGTTCAATCCCATGCGCCACGTCCTCGAGGGGAAGCGGGTGGTGCTGGTCGACGACTCGATCGTCCGCGGCACCACCTCGCGGCGCATCGTCGAGGAGCTGCGCCGCGCCGGCGCCCTCGAGGTGCACATGCGGGTGGCCTCCCCGCCGATCGTCTGGCCCTGCTTCATGGGCATCGACATCGCCTCGCGGGGCGAGCTGATCGCCGCCCACCGCGACGAGAACGAGGTCTGCGAGGTGATCGGCGCCGACACCCTGCGCTACCTGAGCATCGCCGGGCTCAAGCGGGCGGTCCGGGAGCAGTCCGGACAGGGCTTCTGCTTCGCCTGCTTCGACGGCGCATATCCCCTCCAGGTGCCCCAGCAGCTGACCATGGACAAGCTCGCGCTGGAGAGCTGACCGGGAGGCGGCGGTCAGCCCGGAGGGGTGACCGCCCGCCTGCGGGAGCTCAGCTCGCCCTGGCCCGGCCGAAGAGGCGGAAGCGGCGGCGCTGCGCGGTGGCCGTCTCCAGCGCCCCGGCGTCCGCGGCGGCGCCCTCGCCGTCCTCGGCGCCGGCGTGGCCCGGGTCCTCGTCCCGGTCGTGCTGGTCGACCGTGTGCAGGTCCACCGGCGGCATCTGGGCGTAGGCGACGGCGCCGTGGCCGAGCTCGAGCTCGAGCATCACCCGGCCGCGCACCGGCTGGCCCTCGAGCTGGTGCACCGCGGCGCCCCCGGTGGCCAGCGCCACGGCGTCGTGGGACGCCTCGGCGGCCAGGGTCACGGCGAAGCCGTCGTCCAGCTCGCCGTCCTGCTCCTCGTGCTCGTGGACCCGGATCACCTCGGGGGCGGAGGCCTCGACGGAGACCGTCGCCTCCGGGGTCTCCACCTCCTCCACGGTCTCGACCGCGGCGATGGCCTCGGGGGCCTCGTCGACCGTCTCGGCGGCCTCCACCTCGGCGGCGGGAGCCACGTCGACCGGGCGCACCGCGCCGCGGGGCACCGGGGCGAGGCGGTGCGCACCCACCTCGACGAGCTCCTCGGCGAGGGCGGTGTAGGCGCGGGCGGCGTTCGACGACGGCGCCGAGATCTGCACCGGCACGCCCTGGAGCGCGCTCTCCTGGAGCTTCACGGTGTGCGAGATCTCGGAGCGGAAGACCCGCACCTGGGAGACGTCGCCCAGCGCCTCGAGCATGTCGCGGCTGAAGCGGGTCTTGTTGACGAAGGTGGGAACCACGCCGAGCAGCTCGAGCTCGGGGTTGAGGTGGCGGCGGGCCGCGGCGATGACCCGGATGACCTCCTTCAGCCCGCGCAGGGCGAAGGCGGACATCTGCAGCGGCACCAGCGCCGACCGGGCCGCACCCAGCGCAGAGATGGTGTGGAAGCCGAAGTTCGGCGGGGTGTCGAAGAGGATCACGTCGTAGCTGGCGTCGATGCCCTCGCGCATGGCGTTCCGGAGCCGCAGCTCGGCGTTGACCCGGGCGGGGAGATCGGCCTCGACCGCGCTGAGGTCGGGGTGGGCGGGGATCAGGTGGAGGTTGGGGGTCTCGGTCTCGAGGATCGCCTCGACCGCCCGGCACCGCCCGAGGATCACGTCGGCGACGGTGCGCCGGCGGGCGTAGGGGTCGAGCCCCAGCCCGGAGGTGAGGTTGCCCTGCGGGTCACAGTCGACCAGCAGGACGCGCCGCCCGAGGGCGGCGAGCCCGGCGCCGAGGTTGATCACCGTGGTGGTCTTCCCCACGCCGCCCTTGCCCGCGATGACGGCAACCCGCCAAGCCTGTCCAGACATCCATCCATCCTCTCGGGGCATGTGTTATGGAGCGCCTCCCCATCCGCTCAGCCCTGGTCGTCAGTGAGAACGCGGTGGAGCGGAGGAATCTTGTGGAGCGAGGGGTCTGCTGCACATTGTGGCGGGACAGGCCGGTCAGGGGTCCACTCCGACCTCGGTGAACGGCGGGCGGCGAAACCGGAGGGTCACGGGCCTCTCACGGTCCGTTGCCGCGCCGTGAGGGCGCCTCCGGCCGGTGTTACCGTCGCGGGCACATGCGCCTGCTCATCGCCGACGACAATGCCTCGCTCCGGAAGCAGCTGAAGCGCTATTTCGAGACGCGCGGGCACCAGGTCGAGACCGCCCGCGACGGCGTCGAGGCGTGGCACCAGCTGCGCCGCAACGAGCCCGACGTGGTCCTCTGCGACGCCACCATGCCCCACATGACCGGGTACGAGCTGGCCAGGACGGTGCGCCGCAACCCCGCCACCGAGCACGTCCCGGTGGTGCTCTTCAGCGCCCAGACCGACGGCTCGCCCATCCAGGACCGCGACTTCGCCGACGACATCCTGCGCAAGCCGCTCGACCTCGACATCCTCGAGCTGCGCCTGGTGGCGATCCTCAAGCGCATCGCCGAGGGGCGCGAGCCGGTGCCCCAGATCCAGGGCCAGGTCACCGCGGTCACCAGCGCCAAGGGGGGCACCGGGGTGAGCACGATCGCCGCCAACCTCGCCCTGGCGCTGGCCACCGACACCGACAAGTCGGTGGTCGCGGTCGACCTCGACCTCGAGTACGGCGACCTCCCCATGCTCCTCGACGTCCCCCCGAAGGGCGGCACCGACCAGCTGATCCGCTCGCTGGTGAACGACGGGGACGCCTGCGCCCCCGAGGACTTCTTCGCCCGCCACGAGGCCAGCGGCCTGCGCATCCTCGGCGCCCCGCGCAACCCGGTGGACGCGCTCCAGATCGACGAGAACGGGGTCAACCACCTGCTGGCGCGGCTGCGCTCGCTCCACGACCACGTGATCGTCGACGTCCCCCGTGGGTTCGGCGACCCGGCGCTCGCCACCCTGACCGCGGCGCAGCGGGTGGTGGTGGTCGTGGTTCCCGAGGTCACCGCGCTCCGCCGCACCCTCACCCTGCTCGAGATCCTCCGGACCCTGAAGATCGGGGAGGAGCGGCTGCTGCTGGTCTACAACCAGACGGTGGCCTCCGATCAGCTCTCCCGCGAGCGCGTCGAGGGCTTCCTCGGACATCGCATCCCTCTCGAGATCGCCCACGACCTCGAGCTCTTCCACCGCGCCACCACCACCGGGCGGCCGGTGGTCCTCCTCGACCCCGGCCACCGGGCCAGCCGTGACCTGCGCCGGCTGGCGGAGCTGGTCGGCGTCCTCTACTAGGGATCCTGGGGCTGGCTACAAGATAATGTTATAGTCCTCTGTGCAGGTGGGGACGGCCTGCGCGTGCGCGCACCGGGCTTCCCCCGTCACGGAGGACATGGAGATGGGCGAAGACCCGGATGAGCTCAGAGAGGCCATAGAGGAGACCCGCCGTCGCATGGACGAGACGGTGGTGGCCCTCGGACAGAAGGTCGACGTGAAGGCGCAGGCCAGGGCGAAGGTCGCCGAGGTCCGCGAGCGCGTGACCAGCCTCGGCTGGAGGCGCTGGGTGCCCTACGCGGCCGGCGCGGCGGCCGTCACCGGCGGCGCCGTGGCCGCCGTGGTGATGCTGAAGGCGCGCTCCGCACGGCCGCCCGAGCGTCTCGCCGTCCCGGCGAGGAGACTGCCCAAGCCCGCCCAGGGGGTGGTGCTGCCGGTGGCGCGCCGTGCCGACCGGCTGCTCGCCCAGACCACCCACGAGCTGGGCGAGAAGCGCCAGCGGGCGATGCAGGCGATGGCCCGGGAGATCGGCCGGGAGCTCGCCGAGGAGCAGGAGAGGCACAACCCGCTCTGGCGGCGGATCCTCCGCGATGCGAGCACCGCGGCGGCCACCACCGGGGCCACCCTGCTGGTGCGCCGGGCGCTCTCCAGCCCGGTCCAGCCGCCGCTGCGCAAGGCGGACAAGCTCCCCGGTGAGTCCCCCAAGGCTGTGCCCATGGAGCGCGTTCTGAGCGGCTGAACGGTTCGGACCGGCCGGGTCGCTACACTCAGTGCCGGGCAGCCGGTCGGCGGAGCCGCCGGGTGCCCGGCACCGTCCGTCCTTCGTGCACGAGGCATCCGTGGGCGACCTGCGCTACGCCGACGCCGGCGTCGACATCGACGAGGGGAACCGCGCCGTCGCTCTGATCAAGCGGACGGTGGCGTCGACATTCACCTCCGGGGTGCTGGGCGGCCTGGGCTCCTTCAGCGGTCTCTTCGCGCTCGACACCAGCCGCCACCGCCAGCCGGTCCTGGTCGCCAGCGCCGACGGGGTCGGCACCAAGATCAAGGTGGCCATCGCCGCCGCGCGTCACCGGGGCATCGGCAGCGACCTCGTCAACCACTGCGTCAACGACATCCTCTGCTGCGGCGCCGACCCGCTCTTCTTCCTCGACTACTTCGCCACCGGCCGCCTGAATCCCGAGCAGCTCGCCGAGATCGTCGAGGGCATCGCCGACGCCTGCTCGGCGGCCGGGTGCGCGCTGATCGGCGGCGAGACCGCCGAGATGCCCGGCCTCTACGCCCTCGGCGACTACGACCTCGCCGGCTTCATCGTCGGCATCGTCGATCGCGAAGGCATCGTCGACGGCGCCCGGGTGCAGGCCGGCGACGCCGTCCTGGGGCTGCCCAGCAGCGGCCTCCACACCAACGGCTACTCCCTGGTGCGGCACATCGTGAGCGAGAACGAGCTCGACTACGGGCAGCCGCTGCCGGGGACCGACCGCCCCCTCGCCGACATGCTCCTCGAGCCCCATCGCTCCTACCTCGCCACGGTGCGCGAGCTGCGCTCCAGCCTCGATGTGCGCGCCATCGCCCACATCACCGGCGGCGGCCTCAAGGAGAATGTGCCCCGGGCGCTCCCCCAGGGCCTGGGGGTCGAGCTCGACCGGGCCACCTGGACGGTGCCGCCGCTCTTCGGCGCCATCCAGCGCGCGGGCGGCGTGCACCCCGACGAGATGTGGCGCACCTTCAACATGGGCATCGGCATGGTGGTCGTGGTGCCCGCCGACCAGGCCGACGCGGTGGTCGCGGCCGCGGGCATGCCGGTCCACCGCATCGGCCGGGTCGTCGAGCAGTCGGCTCCGGAGAGGGTGGTGCTGCGCTGAGCGCCGCCGTCGACCCCCGCGTGCCCGCGGCGGTGCTGGTCTCGGGCGCGGGCACCAACCTCGGAGCGCTCCTCGACGCCGCCGGGCGCCCCGGCTTCCCCGCCCGGATCGCCCTGGTGGTGAGCAACCGCCCCAGCGCCGGGGCCCTGTCGATCGCGCGGGAGCGAGGCGTCGAGGCCGTGGCGATGCCGGTCTCGGCCTTCGGGGGCGACGCGGCCGCCCGCGATCTGGCGATGCGCGACCTCCTGCTCCGCAGCGGGGTCCGGCTGGTGGTCTGCGCCGGCTACGACCGGGTGCTCGACCGCCGCCTGCTCGAGGCCTTCCCCGACGCCATCCTCAACCTGCACCCGTCGCTGCTCCCCGCCTTCGGGGGCGGCATGCACGCGGTCGAGGAGGCGCTCGAGGCGGGGGTGAGGGTGAGCGGGTGCACCGTCCACCTGGTCGTCCCCGGCGCGCCCGACGGCGGCCCGATCGTCCTCCAGGCGGCGGTGCCGGTGCTCGACGGCGACGACGCCGCCCGGCTCTGCGCCCGCATCCACGAGCAGGAGTGGCGGCTGCTGCCCGAGGCGGTGGCGCTCTGGTGCGAGGGACGGCTGCGGCGAGTGGGGCGGCGGGTGCGCATCCTGCCGGTCGCGGTCGGGCAGCCGGGCCGGTGACCCTGCGCGCCCTGCTCGGGCCCCACGACAAGACCGGGCTGGTCGAGTTCGCCCGCGGCCTGCAGGAGTGCGGGGTCGAGCTGATCGCCACCGACGGCACCCGCCGCGCCCTCGCCGCCGCGGGTATCGAGGCGATCGCGGTGAGCGCGGTCACCGGCCTGCCCGAGATGCTCGACGGCAGGGTAAAGACCCTCCACCCCGCCATCCACGCCGGCATTCTCGCCCGGCGCGACCTCGAGAGCCACCGGGCCCAGCTCGCCGAGCACGGCTTCCACCCCATCGACATCGTCGCGGTCTCGCTCTACCCCTTCCGCGAGACGGTGGCGCGGGGCGCGGAGCGCGCCGAGGTGATCGAGAACATCGACATCGGCGGTCCCACGCTGATCCGCGGAGCCGCCAAGAACGCCGCCTCGGTGACGGTTGTGGTCTCTCCCGGCCAGTACCCGGAGGTGCTCGCCGAGCTGCGCGCCCACGGCGCCGTCGGTGACGCCACCCGCCGCCGGCTCGCCGCCGAGGCCTTCGCCCACGTCGCCGCCTACGACACCGCGGTGGCCGCCTACCTCGCCGGGGGACCCGCCGAGGCGATGCCCGCCGAGCTCACCGTCGGAGGGCCCCGCCTGTCGGAGCTGCGCTACGGCGAGAACCCGCACCAGCGCGGCGCCCTGTACGCGGTCGCCGGGGCCGGCGGCGGCCTCGCCGGGGCGCGCCACCTCCAGGGCGCGGCCCTCTCGTTCACCAACTGGCTCGACACCGACGCCGCCCGCCGCCTGGTCGCCGACTTCGACGAGCCCGCCGCGGCGATCATCAAGCACACCAACCCCTGCGGCTTCGCGGTCGGCCCCGACATCGCCGAGGCGTATCGCCGCGCTCTCGCCTGCGACCCGCGCAGCGCCTTCGGCGGGGTGGTCGCTCTCAACCGGGCCATCGACCCCACCGTCGCCGAGGAGCTGGTGTCGACCTTCCTCGAGGTGGTGGTCGCCCCCGGGGTCGACCCCGCCGCCGCCGAGCTCCTCGCCCGCCGCCAGCGGATGCGGGTGCTCAGCGTGGAGGGGCCGCCCTCCGCCGCCCAGCTCGACATCCGCAGCGTCGACGGAGGGCTGCTGGTCCAGACCCCGGACTCCGTCTCCACCGACCGCTCGGCGATGCGGGTGGCGACCCGGCGGGAGCCCACCGAGGCCGAGTGGGCCGACCTGCTGATCGCCGCCCGGGTCTGCCGCCACGTCAAGTCGAACGCGATCGTGCTGGTCCGCGACGGCATGGCGGTGGGGGTGGGCGCGGGACAGATGTCGCGGGTCGAGGCCGCCGAGCTGGCGGTGGCACGCGCCGCTGACTCCGGGGCGGGCTCGGTGGCCGCCTCGGACGCCTTCTTCCCCTTCGCCGACGGCCTCGAGGTGGTCGGACGCGCCGGCGCCACCGCGGTCATCCAGCCCGGCGGCAGCCGCAAGGACGACGAGGTGGTGGCCGCCGCCGACGCCATGGGGATCGCGATGGTGCTGACCGGGGAGCGGCACTTCCGGCATTAGGCGGACCGGCCGTGGGGATGCCCGGCAGTGACGGCCGTCGTGGGGAGAGTTGCACGGGCGATCTGCCGCCGGTGGGGATGCCCGGCAGTTCTGCCGCCGGTGGGGATGCTCGGCCGATCTGCCGCCGGTGGTGATGCTCGGCCGATCTGCCACCGGTGGAGATGCCCGGCAGTTCTGCCGCCGGTCGAGATTCGCGTCCGGCCGCTCTGCCGCCGGTTGAGCATCGTGCTGCCGCCGGTTGGAGATGCGCGGCAGTTCTGCCGCCGGTAGAGATTCGCGGGGGGCCGCTCTGCCGCCGGTTATTACCGGGGGGAGGCTCCGCCTCCCCCCGCTCATGCCAAAGACATCGTGCGCTGGCGCGCCCGATGCCGTGGCATACCCCCCTCCGCGGCCGGA
>JAQBPH010000359.1:0-6019 GCA_028287625.1 Chloroflexota bacterium
ACCGGCCGCGCGGCCCCCGCCGCCGCGCGCCACGGATGCCACCGCGGCGCCGTCCACGGCTCCGCGTTCCGGACGTGGCTGATCGACGACGTCCCCGTCCACGCCGAGCAGCGTGGTGCGGCCGGGAGGAGACGATGATCCGGCACGGCCACAGCCGTCGCGGGCAGCGCACCGCGACCTACGACACCTGGCTCAGCATGCGGCAGCGCTGCTGGAACCCGCGCCACGCGCGGTACGCCGACTACGGCGGCCGCGGCATCACCATCGACGAGCGGTGGTGGACCTTCCGCGGGTTCCTCGCCGACATGGGCTAGCGGCCCGCGGGAACGACGCTCGACCGCCGCGACAAGGACGGCCCGTATGCCCCCGGCAACTGCCGGTGGGCGACGGTCTCCGAGCAGAACCGCAACCGCCGCCGGCAGCAGCTGCAGCACTGCTGCTGCGGGTACTTCGCGCCCCACGGCTGCCCGTGCCAGGGCGAGCACGAGGAGGAGGTCGCATGAGGCGGCGAGCTTTTCAGCATGCCGGCGCAACGACGTCGGGCGCCTGCGCCCTTGCGGGCGTGCCTGAGCAACCCCGTCGGGCCGGTGGCCGGGACGTGATGGCGCGTGCCCACGCGGTGCGCCCCGGACGGCTCACCCTGACGACCAGGCAGATCGCCGCCGCCCGCCGCCGGGACGCGGAAAGGCGTGCGGAGCGGGCCCGCCTCGAGGTGCTCGTCCACCGCCTGGACGCCGTGATCGACGCCTGCGAGCGGGCCCACCTCGCCGATCTCGGCGACGCCCCGCCCACGCTGGCGGCGCAGGCCCGCGGTGCCATTGCCGCAGCGACCGCTGTTCTCACCGCCGCCGGCGACGGCGTGGCCGGGAATGTCACGGTGCGAGTCCACGCGGGTATGCGCATCACCGAGGTGATGGACGCGGTGTGGGAGGTGCAGGACGCCGTCCTCGACCTCCTTGTCCCCGCGCGCCGGGAGCTCCCTGACGCCGTCCAAGTCGACGCCGCGGTGACGCCCGTGCCATCACCGCCCCGACCCGGTGCGCAACCGCGGCGAGCGGTCAGACCAGACCGGGCCGCGATCGAGGCGGTACTGTTCGACCCCGGGGTGACATGGGCTGAGCTCCTCCGCAGCGCTCAGCGGATCTGGGCGTGGCCCGTGGGGAGCCGCGAGCGAGCACGCCTGTGCGCCGCATCCACCCGCGCGGTGGAGCGGCGCATGTCGAGACGAAGGGTCGGAGTGGGCGTCGCGAGGACCAAGCCGGCGATGCTCGACGTGCTGCCGCAAGCGCTCTCCCGTGGGTGTGCACACTGCGGGCAACGGTGTGAATGGCAGGACGCGGCCGGCCTCCGCTACTGCTCGACCGAGCACCTTCTCCTCGCGCGCATCACCGGAGTGGGCGACGCCAGCCAGACGTGCAGGAGCGAGTGATGGCCGTGACCGCACCACATCCAATCACCGCGCCGCCGTGCGCCACGGCCGGGACCCCCGCCGCCGGTCCCGGAGGAGCGGAGCCCGCGACGAGCGATCAGGCAACGGTGGCCGAGCTCCAGTGGGTCGACGTCGCCGAGCTCCACCCGGCCGAGGACAACCTCCGCCAGGAGCTGGGCGACCTGAGCGACCTCGCGTCGGTGGCAACCCTGGGGGTGCTGGAGCCGCTGCTCCTGACGCCGCGCGGCGCCGGCGGCTACACCATCGTCGCCGGGCACCGGCGCCACGTGGCGGCGGTGGCGGCGCGCCTGACCCGTGTCCCCGCGACGGTGCGGGAGTACACCGAGGACGAGCGGGTCGAGGTCATGCTCGTTGAGAACCTACAGCGCCGGAACCTGGGCCCCCTCGACGAGGCCCGGGGATACCGGCGGCTCCTCGAGCTCGGGCTGCGGCAGCAGGCGATCGCCGGGCGGCTGGGCATCTCGCAGTCCCACGTCAGCAAGCGGCTCGCCCTGCTGAACCTCCCGACGGAGGCGGTGGACGCTCTTCATTCCGGCGGAATAACCGTCACGGACGCGGTGGAGCTGACCAAGCTGGCGAAGCACCCGAAGCGATTGGCCGAGGCGCTGCGCCAGGGTCAGGAGTGGGGCGACGTCACGGAGGCCGTCCGCCAGGAGCTCGACGACCAGCGGGCCCAGGAAGTCCGGGAGGCCTCGCTGCGGACGCTCCAGAACCAGCGGGTCAAGGTCGTCGAGGCGCCCATGTACGGCTGGTACGACCGCAAGGAGAAGCCCCTCGACCAGCTGCGTCTCGACCCCGCCGAGCACGCCAAGGAGAAGTGTCACGCGGCCGCGGTGATGGCCGACGGGCGCATCGTCGAGGTGTGCCGCAAGCCTGAGAACCACGCCTCGCCGGCGGCGATCGCCCGGCTGGAGCGGGAGACCGACGCCCAGCGGGCGGAGCGGACGAAGGACAAGGCCCGCCGCGACGCCGCGAAGGCGCGTCAGGAGCACTGGCGAGGCCTCGTCGTCGGCGACGACCTGCCGCACGGCGCGGTGGACTTCGTCCTGCGCGAACTGCTCCGGGATGCCAGTTCGCGGGGCTCCACCATGGCGGCCCGCTGGCTGGGGCTCGAGCCGGAGCGCGACCAGTGGGGGACCGCCCGCTACGACGCCGCCATCGCCGCGTACGCCGCCCAGGGGGCGGAGCAGCTCCGCCGCGCCGCCTTCGCCTGCGGGGTCGGCCAGTGCGAGGAGGTATTCCGCTCCCCCTGGGGCAGCGGGGATCCGCAGCTCGCCCACCTCACCGGCCTCCTCGAGGCGACCGGCTACGCCCTGACCCAGGTGGAGATCGATCGGGTGACGCCCCGGGTCGATGACGACCACCCCATCGACGAGCTGGCACGTGAGGCGCTCCGCGAGAGCGGCCGCGACCTCGTCGACGACGGGGAGGAGGAGGAGGACGTCGCTCGTTGCCGCATCTGCGGCTGCACCGAGGACGAGCCGTGCGAGGGAGGCTGCGAGTGGGTCGAGGATCCGGTCGAGCTCGGCGAGCTCTGCTCCCGCTGTGCCACGCAGCACGGCATCGTCGATGACGTCGAGGAGGGCGCGTCGTCGTGAGGCAGAGCTCGACCCCCGAGCCCCCGGTGCATGCGCGTGCACATCGCCTGCACATCACCTGCGTGCGATGCAGGCGGCGGCACTCCCTGGAGCGCCTGCTCACCGAGCCGGAGACCGTCTACATCATCTGTCACGACTGCGAGTCCTCGCTGGCGGCCCACTACTACGGCGTGCGCTTTCCGGAGCTCTCCCGCCCGCCAGGGCGAGAGCCGGAGACGACGCTGTGAATCGCAGTCCCATCGAATGGACGGGCGCGACGTGGAACCCGGTCACCGGGTGCACGAAGGTCAGCCCTGGCTGTGACCACTGCTATGCAGAGGTCTTCGCCGAGCGCTTCCGGGGTGTCGCAGGGCATGCGTACGAGCGCGGCTTCGACCTGCAACTCCGTCCGGAACGGCTCGAGCAACCGCTCACCTGGTCGAGGCCGTCGCTGATCTTCGTGAACTCCATGAGCGACCTCCTTCACGCGGACGTCCCGGAGGCCTTCGTCGCCCGAGTCGTCGAGGTCATGCGTGCAGCGTCCTGGCACACCTTCCAGGTCCTCACCAAGCGGGCGGAAAGGCTGGAACGGCTCTCCAGGCGGCTCACGTGGCCCGCGAACGTCTGGGTCGGCGTCTCGGTGGAGACCCCCGCCCACTACGGTCGCATCCGTCACCTGCAGCGCGTCGACACGGGCATCCGCTTCCTCTCGTGCGAGCCTCTGCTCGCTCCTCTCGGTCGGCTCCCGCTCGCCGGGATTGGCTGGGTGATCGCCGGAGGCGAGAGCGGGGCCGGCGCCCGGCCCATGCAGCCGTCGTGGGTGCGCCAGGTCCGCGATCAGTGCATGAGCGCAGAGGTGCCTTTCTTCTTCAAGCAGTGGGGCTCGTGGGTCCCGGCCGGCGCCGGCGAGGAGGTCGGCGACACCGCCATGCGGCGCCTGACCAAGAAGCGGGCTGGGCGGCTGCTCGACGGTCGCACCTGGGGTGAGATGCCCAGCCTCACCTCCGCCCGCCAGTCAACGGGGGCACGGTAATGGCACGACCGCAGCCCGGACCGGCTCGGGGTGGCGGGGTCGACGGCATGCTGCTGTTCGGACTGTGCTGCATCCTCGGCACGGCCCTCCTCTGCGGCGGCCTGGTGATCGGCGTGGCGCATTCGCCCTGGGCGCCGCTGATCGTCGGCTTCGCTGCAGTGGCGGCGATCTGCGTGCTGGCGTCCGTGCCCGCGGCGCTGCTCGGCGTGCTGGGAGTGCTCGCGACCGCCCGCGGGCGGCGGTGGCTCGGCGAGCACGTGGCCACCGCGCTGGTGCGGCGGCACGACGAGCGGATGGCAGCGGCGTCTCCCGAGCAGCCGCTGACGCAGCACCTGCACATCCCGGTGGAGGCGGTCCCCGTGAATGGGGGCCGGCGGCGATGAGGGATGCGGTCGAGGATGACGACTACGAGGAGTGGGCGGCCACGGCTCAGCGGACGCTTCGGCAGCAGTACGCCGACTACGAGAAGGGGCTGATGGCGGAGTCGGGCTGGACGCCGGAGGAGGCGCACCGGGTGGCTCAGCAGGGCAACCGGGACCACTGGGCGGTGCTGAGCTCCCACGCCCGCTCCGGTCAGGACGGCGAGATGTACGAGATGTCGCACTGATGCGCAGGAGGAACCTGCATGCCCGCGAGAGCGGCGGTGCCCTGGGATCTGGACAGCCTGACCGAGGCGCGACTGCGCACGGCGTACCAGGAGATGGAGCGCTTCGCCTGGCAGATTCGCAGCTGGGGGATCGTGGTGCCGACGTGCTGGCACGTGGTCGGCCACCAGGTGCACCGCTTCTGCGCCGTGATGTGGTGGTACGAGCGGGTGACCCGGCCGCAACTGGTGGTCCAGACCCTGGACACGCCCCCGAAGCGGATGGTCACGCCCGAGGCGGATCCGCGGAACGCCGCGGAGTGGTGGGCGTCGCCCTGGGGGCTTGCGGGGATGGTGGAGGTGTGGCGGCCCTGCCACGAGGGGATGCCCCAGCACAGCGTGACGCTCTGGGACCCGAGGACGGGCAGAGCGAGGACGGACAAGGTGCCGACGGCAACGCTCGAGGAGTCGATCGCGGCGCACGCCGCGGCGAATGGGGCGCTGCGCTCCCGCTGAGCGCGGGGAAGGAGCGGTCGCCGATGGGCGGACGTGGCCGGTCTGAGCGGCCAGGAGGTCGACATGGGAATGCGTGAGTGGTGGCAAGGGCACCGGGACTTGGATATGGGGATGCGAGCGCAGGGCTGGTCCCTGTCGGATCGCATCCTGGGACACGTGGTCGTCGACGTGGAGCGGCCCGGGCTGATGCAGGAGGGGCGGCAGCTGCTGGACCAGGAGGCCGGGCCGGACTGGACCGAGGAGCGGCTGGCTGCCCAGGGCGCTCGTGACGAGCAGGAGATGGACGCGCCCGGCGACTACCGCGCGGAGCTGGCGCGGGAGCTGATCGACCGCTACGGCGTGGAGCGCATGAACGAGGTGGTGCAGAGGCTCGGGGGAGTGCCGCTCCACGAGGTGGCGGAGATGCGCGAGCACGACGAGATGCCCGAGGAGATGCGAGCTGCCGTGGACGAGCGAATCGATCGGGCGAGCACCCAGGCCGCGCGGGGCTTCCTGCATGCAGCGGAGCAGGGGCGCGATGAGGACGGAGTGGATCAGGAGAGCGGAATCACGGGTGTCGAGAGTGGCGACGGCGAGTGGCTCGACTACCGGGACCCGGAGATGGAGGCGCCGATCACTGCGGTGGACGACGGTGAAGGAGGGGTGCTGCAGTACGCCGCCGAGCCGGCATCAGCGATCACTGGTGTCGATGACACCGGGCCGCGGCGCGAGGCTGGGCAGGAACGCGCGGAGTGGGACCGCGCGCAGTCCGACGTGCATGCCAGAGATGTGCACGACACGACCCCGCAGGACGTGATGGAGAAGTACGGCCTCGGCCCGGAGTTGCCGGATACAGCGCAGCCGGTTGGTGACAGGGTCGA
>JAQBPH010000388.1:0-13431 GCA_028287625.1 Chloroflexota bacterium
CTCTCCCAGTTCGAGGGCTTCGCCCAGAGCGTCGTCACGTCGGTCCAGAACCAGCCGAAGCTGTGGAAGAACACGGCCATCCTCGTCACCTTCGACGAGGGCGGCGGCTACTACGACTCCGGGTACATCCAGCCGGTGACCTTCTTCGGGGACGGCCCCCGGGTGCCGATGCTGGTGGTGTCTCCGTACGCCCGGACGGGGGCGGTCGACCACACCTACGCCGACCACGTGTCGGTGCTCAAGTTCATCGAGCGCAACTGGCGGCTCTCTCCGCTCTCGGAGCGCAGCACCGACAACCTGCCCAATCCCGAGACCCGGGGCGACGACCCCTACGTGCCCGGCAACGCGCCGGCGATCGGCGACCTGATGGGCCTCTTCGACTTCGGCCACCGGCGGGACTCGTCACCCGCGCTGCCCCAGGCCGTCCTCCCCTGGACGCAGGCGGAGGGGGTGCGGCGGTCCGCACCCCCTCCGGTCCGGCCTGCCGGCCGGTGTGTGGCTGCGTGCTCCTACAGGTGCAGGTCGATGAAGGAGCAGCTGCTGTCGAAGTCGCCCGACCAGTCGGAGTGGTGGACGAGGAAGTCGAAGAGCTCGCCGTGGAGCTCGAAGAAGTCGCGCAGCGAGACGTCGCTGTCGAGGAAGTCGAGCAGCGACCGGACGCTGTGGAAGGTGATCAGCGAGTCGCAGTCGTGACGGAAGCTGCGGTCCTCGGTGCGGAACTCGTCGAAGTGGAACCGGTCGCAGTTGTGGAAGTCGCAGGACCGGTCGTCGCGGAAGGAGCCCTGCTCGTGGCGCGAGTCACGGAAGTGATCGTCGTGGAACCGCTGGTCCCGCCAGCTGTTGTCCCAGTGGTGCCAGTCCGTGGAGTCGTGCCTCCAGGTGTCGTTGCGGGGGTTCCAGGTGGCCTTGTTGCTGCCGCTGTTGCCGGTCCTGGTGCTGTTGCTCTGGGACCCCTGGTAGCCCTTGCCGTTGGCCCACCGGGTGTTGCCGCCCTGCTGCGGCGGGGGCTGCGACGGCTGCTGCCGCTGAACCCTGTTCTGACCGGACGGACTCTGGTTGGTGGTGCCGGTCGGGGTGCCGGACTTCCTGCCGCTCGAGCCGTATCCGCTGTTGCTCTGGGTGTTGGTGTACCTCGGCGGGCTCGGCGGGGTGGTGGAGCCGCTCTTCGGCGCGCTGCCGCCGTATCCGCCGTTGCCCTGGGTGTTGGTGTACCTCGGCGGGCTCGGCGGGGTGGTGGAGCCGCTCTTCGGCGCGCCGCTGCCGTATCCGCCGTTGCTCTGGGTGTTGGTGTACCTCGGCGGGCTCGGCGGGGTGGTGGAGCCGCTCTTCGGCGCGCCGCCGCCGTACCCGCTGGTGCCGGTGTAGCCACTGCCCCGGCTGCTGGACCAGCCGCCACCCGGCGAGCCCGAGCCGGAGCTCGACCATCTCGCCCCGCCGCCGGAGCTGGTCTGCGTCGCGTGCGATGAGCTCGGCGGCGGCGAGCTCCCCATGGTGGCCGCGCTCGCCGGCTCGACCGAGCTCAGCGCGAGTGCGACGGTGCCCGCCAGCACGGCAATGCCTGCCAGCGAACGTGGACCACGCGGTCTTCGTCCCATATCCCGCCTCCCTGGGGCGGCGGGCCGGCGGCGAGGGTGTGTCCGCCAGGTACCACCGCGTCCGCACAGGATAGCGAAGACGGACGGTGGGTTTCCGGACCGAGCTCGGGCGACATCGACCGACGACATGGCTGTCGTCGGTCGGCGGGGGTGCGGCTGGCCGCACCCCCGCCGCCTGGCGATCGACTAGAGGTGCAGGTCGATGAAGGTGCAGTTGTTGTCGAAGTCGCCGGAGAAGTCCGGGTGGTGGACCAGGAAGTCGTACAGGTCGCCGTGGAGCTCGAAGAAGTCGCGCAGCGAGCTGTCACTGTCGAGGAAGTCGAGCAACGCCCTCACGCTGTGGAAGGTCAGCAGCGAATCGCAGTCGCGCCGGAAGTTGCTGTCCTCGTTGCGGAACTCGTCGAAGTGGAAGTCGTCGTGGAAGCGGTGGGTGTTGTCCTCGAAGCGCTGGTGCCGCGAATCGCGGTTGTGCTCCTGGTGGAAGTTCGGGTCCTGCCAGGTGCCGTCCCAGCTCTTCCAGCTGGTGGAGTCGTGCTTCCAGTTGGGGTTGCGGTTGTTGCTCCCGCTCAGCGCGGTGGGCGACGGCCGGGGGCTCGCCGATGGGGACGTCGCAGCCGCGGTCGGACGCGGGGAGGCCGTCGCCACCCCCCGGGGGCTGGGGCTCGGCGAGGCCTTGGCGCTCGGAGAACCCTGGGGGCTGGAGACCGGCGAGGAGCCCGGGCTGGAGCTCGGCCTGCCCGCGACCGCCTTCAGCGTCGGCGGGCTCGTGGGACTGCTGCTGTAGCTGTGCGTCGGCGAGCCGGTGGGGCCACTGCCTCGGGTCGGCGAGCCGGTGGGCCCGCTGCCGAAGCTGTGCGTCGGCGACCCGGTGGTTCCGCCGCCTCGGGTCGGCGACCCGCTGGATCCGCCGCCGGTGGGGGTGGCCGCCGCCTTCGCTCCCGCCCCGGGGCCGCCCGGCCCCGGCGGCAGGGTTGCGCCGTCGACCGTGCTCAACCCGACCATGGCCCCGCCGAGCATGCCGGCGAGGCCGACCATCACACCGGCGCGGCGCCGTGCTCTGATTCCCAACATATTCCGCCTCCCTTCTCTCTGCCACGGTCGTCCTCCCGGCGTGTGGGCTCACACCGGCGGCGACCGCGTTAGGCTGAGGATAGCGAGAATGCACTCGCCGTGCAGTGGTGAACCGGCCCTGTCTGCAATGCACGACGCCGCTGTCGGCGGAGTGCGCCGCGGGGAGCGACCCGGTGGCGTGCATGCCCGCCACCGCGCCGGCACGGCCGGGAACCGGGTGGCATCAGCCGCGGGCGAGGCGCTCCACCAGGGCGCGCTCCTGGGGTCCGAACCAGGGCGGGTCGCCGGCGGCCGCGTTCTCGCGCATCCGGCCGGCACGGGACGTGGCGGGCAGGGCGGAGTGGCAGCGGCCGTCGCTGAGGATCCACTTCAGCAGCGCCTGCCCCCAGGTGCTCACCCCGAAGCGCCGCAGCGGCGCCAGGGCGCTCGCCGGGGGCGGCCGCCGCATCAGCGCGCCCTCGGCGAAGGGCCGCATCACCAGCACCCCGAGGCCGAGCTCCGCGGCGAGCGGCAGGATGCGCCGCTCGACCTCGCGCTCGACCGGGTTGTACGGGATCTGGATGGAGGCGATGCGGCCGGTGCGCATCACCGTCTCCAGCTCGGGAAAGGCGCTCGGGCTCCAGTGGGTGGCGCCGATGACGCGCACCGTGCCGCGCTCGCGCTCACGCTCCAGGGTGTCCAGGTGCGCCCGCCAGGCGACCAGGTTGTGCACCTGGTGGATGTCGACCCGGCCCTCGAACCAGCGCAGCGCGCGCTGCACCTGCATCTCCCCCTGCACGGGCTCGGGGGTCCACACCTTGGTGGCCACCTGCACCGCGTCGCGCCGTCCCGCGAGCAGCCGGCCGAGCACCCGCTCGGCATCGCCGTACATCGGCGAGGTGTCGACCAGGGTGGCGCCGGACCGGATCGCCTCGTCGAGCACCTCGGCGCGTGCCGCCACCTCGGCGGGCGTCCGCACGTCGAAGGTCCGCCAGGTGCCCATGCCGACCGCGGGCACCTCCAGGCCGGACTCGCCGAGGGCGCGCCGCTGCATGGCACAAGCGTAGGACCGAGGGACAATCGACGTCATGGCCCTCCATCCACGGCTCGGCGCCGCCCTGGGGGCGCTGCTGGCCGCCTCCTGCTCCACCCCCGCCGCGGGCCCCGCCACCGGCGGCTCACCGGCGACGCACACCACCCCGCGGGCGGCTCTCGCCCCCTCCCCCACCCCGGCCCTGCCCGCCTACGCCATCGAGTCGCTGCGGGCGCGCCGCTACGGCGGCGGCGGCCTGGTGGTGGGTGAGCGCCTCGGCGGCACCGCCGCCTACAGCGTCCACCGGGTCACCTGGCCGAGCCAGGGCGGCACCATGACCGGGCTCGCCGACATCCCCGCGGGGCCGGGGCCCTTCCCCGTCGCGATCGTCAACCACGGCTACATCCCCGCGGCGCAGTACCGGGTGGGGCAGGACTCCACGAAGTATGCGGACGCCCTCGCCGCCGCGGGCATCCTGACGCTCTCGCCCGACGGCCCCGGGTACGCGGGCTCGAGCCCTCCGGAGCCCGACCTGGCGCCGATCGAGGCGGACGCGGTGGCGGCCATGGACCTGATCGGCTCGCTCTCCACCCTGCCCCAGGCCGACACCCGCCGGGTCGCCGTCGCCGGCCACAGCAACGGCGGCGGGGTGGCGGAGCTGGTGATGGTCGTCGACCCGCAGGTGCGCGCCGTCGTCCTCTACGCGCCGGTCAGCACCGACATGGCCGACAACGCACGGAAGTGGTGGACGCGGCACCCCGGCGGCACCGGCCCGCTCGGCACCCCGGACGCCGACCCGGCCGCCTACGCGCAGATCTCGCCGCGCACCCACCTGCGCGGCGACGGCCCACCGGTGCTCGTCCTCCAGGGCACCGACGACGAGGACATCCCCGCGGACTGGACCGCCGCCACCGTCGCCGCGCTCCAGGCCCGTGGCGTCCACACCCGTTTCGTCAGCTTTCCGGGGGCGCGCCACAACCTTGCCGGCGCCGACCTGGCGCGGGCCAACGGCCTCGCCGTGGAGTGGATTCTCGGTGCGTCATAACCTCCGCATCACCAGGCCTTTGCCTGGGCACAACCGTGAGGTCCGACAGGGGTGTAGTAGCATGCGCCGGCCATGACCTCCGCGGAGCCGGCCACGGCCTTCCGCGACCACTACGCCGTCCTCGGGGTCGACGTGGACTCCGGGGACGCGGAGATCAAGGCCGCCTTCTGGGAGCTGGCCAAGCGCCATCATCCGGACGTCAACCCCGGCGGGCTGCGCGCCGCCCGGCGCTTCGCCGAGATCAGCGAGGCCAGGACCGTGCTGCTGTCGCGCAGCCGCAGGACCGCCTTCGACCGCGAGCGCGACGCCTTCCTCCGCACCGGCGTGGCGGTGCCGGTGGCGCCCCCCGTGTCCGAGCCGGTGGCGCCGCCCCGGCGCGCGGTGCCGGGCCGGGCGCTGCTGCTCACCGGCGCGGTGACGGTGGTGCTCGCCGTCCTACTCCTCCCCCTCGCCACCCTCCCGGCGCGTCTCGAGCCCGTCCCGGTCCGGGCCTTCGACGCCGGGGTCCTCGGCGGCGCCGCCTGCTGCGCCGGCTGCCTTCTGGTCGGCGCGCTCAGCTGGCCGGGATGGCGGGGTGCGCTCAGCTCGGCGCGGTGGGAGGCGCTGCTCGTCGCCCTGGTGCTCTGGCTGGGGTTGGGGCTGGCCGGCCAGGTCGACCCCCACGTGCTGCTCGGCGGTCTCTTCTCCTCCGACGTCGCCGGCGCGACGGGCGGCGACGTCCTGCTCGCCGGCATCGCTCTCATGCTCGGCGGCACCCTGCTGCTGCGCCCCCCGCCGCCCCGTCGCACCGGGGACTGCTAGGCGCCCGCGGCTGCCGTCGCGGCGCAGCACCACCAGCGACCGCGACACCATCGCCAGCCCGCACCCGGCGACGAGCTCCCGTGACCCCTCCGCCTCGTCCGGCCGGGCGGTGTCGAGCAGCACCTCCCATCGCTCGCCCCAGCCGGTGGGCAGACGCCAGCTGATGTCCTCGGGGCCGGCGTGGAGCAGGACCAGCAGGGTGTCGCCGCGGACGCGCTCACCGCGGTCGTCACGCTCGGGGATGAGATCGCCGTTGAGGAGCATCCCCAGCGACTGCCGCCGCTGGTCGGCCCAGTCCTCGTCGTCCATCTCGGCGCCGTCGCGGCCGAACCAGGCGATGTCCTTGCGGCGTGCGCCGCGGCCCACCTGGCCCTGGAAGAAGTGGCGCCGGCGCAGCACCGGCTGGGCGTGGCGCAGCGCCAGCACCCGGCGGGTGAAGTCGAGCATCGGCCGGTCGACGTGCGCCCAGTCGATCCAGGAGACCTCGTTGTCCTGGCAGTAGGCGTTGTTGTTGCCGCGCTGGGTGCGCCCCAGCTCGTCGCCGTGGAGCACCATCGGACAGCCCTGCGACACCATCAGCGTGGCCATGAGGTTGCGGCGCTGGCGGGCGCGCAGCTCGAGGATGGCGGGGTCGTCGGTCTCGCCCTCGACCCCGCAGTTCCAGCTCCGGTTGTCGTCGCTGCCGTCGCGGTTGTCCTCGCCGTTGGCCTCGTTGTGCTTCCGGTTGTAGGAGACCAGGTCGCGGAGGGTGAAGCCGTCGTGGGCGGTGACCAGGTTCACCGAGGCATGCGGACCGCGGCCGTCGTCCTGGTACAGGTCGCTGGAGCCGGTGAGACGGTAGGCGAGGTCGCTCACCCCGCGCGCCTGGCCGCGCCAGTGGTCGCGCACGGTGTCGCGGTAGCGGCCGTTCCACTCCGCCCAGCGCACCGGGAAGTTGCCCACCTGGTAGCCGCCCTCGCCGACGTCCCAGGGCTCGGCGATGAGCTTGGTCTGGGAGAGCACCGGGTCCTGGTGGATGATGTCGAAGAACGCCGAGAGCCGGTCCACGTCGTAGAACTCGCGTGCCAGCGCCGAGGCGAGGTCGAAGCGAAAGCCGTCGACGTGCATCTCCATCACCCAGTAGCGCAGCGAGTCCATGATCAGCCGCAGCGTCTGCGGCTGGCGCGCGTTGAGGGTGTTGCCGGTGCCGGTGACGTCGCTGTAGCGGCGCGGGTTCCTCTCGTCGAGGCGGAAGTAGGTGGGGTTGACGATGCCCCGCAGGCTCAGGGAGGGGCCGCGATGGTCACCCTCGGCGGTGTGGTTGTAGACCACGTCGAGGATCACCTCGAGCCCGGCGCGGTGGAGGGCGCGCACCATCGCCTTGAACTCGCGGAGCTGCGCGCGGTGGCTGGTGCTGCGGGCGTACCGGGCCGCGGGGGCGAAGTAGCCGATGCTGTCGTAGCCCCAGTAGTTGGTCAGGCCGCGCTCGACCAGTGACCGCTGGTCGATGAAGTGGTGCACGGGCATCAGCTCGACCGCGGTGACCCCCAGCCGGAGCAGGTGGTCGATGGCGGCGGGATGGGCCATCGCCATGTAGGTCCCGCGGATCTCCGGGGGGATGTCGGGGTGGAGCATGGTGAAGCCGCGGACGTGCGCCTCGTAGATCACCGTCTCCGCCCACGGGGTCAGCGGCGGGCGGTCGTCGCCCCAGGGGAAGAGCTCGTCGGCCACCAGGGCGTGGGGCACCGACGCCGCGGAGTCGAGCTCGCTGGGCCGGTCGTCGTCGATCCGGTTGCCGTCGACCCGGTAGCCGTACACCTCGGGGCCCCAGTGGATGTCGCCCCCGATCTCCTTGGCGTAGGGGTCGAGGAGCAGCTTGCGCGGGTTGTGGCGGAGCCCCTCTGCGGGGCGGTACGGCCCGCGGACGCGGTAGCCGTAGCGCTGCCCCGGGCCCACCCCGGGCACGTAGCCGTGCCAGTGGAACTCGGTGCGCTCGGAGAGCTCGAAGGCGCGGTCCTGCCGTCCCTCGCGGTTGAGCAGCACCAGCTCGACGCCGTCGGCGTGCTCCGCGAACAGCGAGAAGTTGGTGCCCTCCCCGTCCCAGGTCGCGCCCTGGGGGACGTGCCGTCCGGGCCGCGGCGAACGCACCTCAGCGGTGGTCGGGGGGCAGCGGGATGCGCAGGGTCTCTCCGGCGCGGTTCCCCGTGCGCTCGTTGTCGTCCCGGATGATCCACACCCGCTGGCGTCCGCGCACCGTCCACTCCTCGAGGCCGCCGACCAGCGCCGTCTGCTCGTCGATGCCGACGGTGACCACCTGTGGCGGGGCCTCGGCGCGGATGCGCCGCGCCAGCTGCGGCAGCACCCGGTCGAAGCGGTCGAAGTGCGGGATCACCGCCAGGTGCGGCACCACGCCGAGGGCGGGCTCGATGCGGCCGACCTCGGTGCTGCGCGGGTCCGGCACGACGGCGGAGAGCGCGATCGCCCCCGCCGAGCAGCCGGCCAGCGCCGTCCCCGTCTCCCAGGCGGCGCGGATGGCGCGCCAGACCAGGGTGTCGCGGAGGGTCTCGACCAGGTAGGCGGGGTTGCCGCCGGAGAGGTAGACGAGGCCTGCGCCCTCGACCTGGGCGGCCAGCTCGGGGTCGCCGGCGTCCTCGCGGGTCAGCACCCGCAGCGGCACCGGCTCCACCCCCATGCCGCGGTAGTGGGCGGTGCCCAGGTCGATCCAGTAGCGGAGGCGCGCCTCCCCCTCCGGGGCGGCCGCGGTGGGCAGGAAGACGGCGCGCTGGGGGCGGCCGACCAGCAGCTCGGCGTCGACCTCGCGCATCACCGGCAGGAACTCGCCGCTGCCCACCAGGGCGAGGGGCCCGACCGTCCCCGTGCTCATCCCGTGCCTCCTGCCTTCCACAGAGCCATGGCGCGCCATCCCCGATCGGGGAAGCCGGCGGCCTCGGCCACGCGGCACGAGGCGCCATTCTGAGGGTCGTGGATGTAGGTGGGGACGGCGCCGTCGTCGAGGATGCGGCGTGCCAGCCGTGACACCAGCGCCCGCGCCAGCCCGCGACCGCGTGCGCCGGGCTCGACGCCGACGCTGATCTCGTGGCCGTGGGGGTCGTGCCGCTTGCGCCCGGCGCCGCCGAGGTAGGCGCCCTCCTCGTCGAGGGCGACCAGGACGTCGCCGTCGAAGACGCCGAGCCAGGGCGGCACCCGCGGCTCGGCGGGGTCGACCCAGCGTCCCAGCTCGGGAGCCGGGGTGGGCCGGTCGGTCCAGCGGAACACGCCGGTTCCCCGCACCAGGCCGGTCTGGCCGGTGAGCGCGGCCACCTCCCGCCAGAGCGCGTCGGAGTCGAGGTCGAGCCGCCGCTCGCGGAGCTGCTCGGCCGCCGCCGGCGGCACCGAGAGCACGGCGCCCTCCGGCGAGACCACCGCGAACGCCGGCATCCACCAGCGGCCGCCGTGCCCGCGCTCACGCTGCGGGTCGCCGGTCACCTCCACCGCCCCGGGCGCCGGGGGCCAGGCCCCGAGGCGGGCACGCAGGTGCCGGGCCAGCCGCTCCTCGACCGCGTCGCTCACCCCGCGACGTTGACGTACTTGACCTCGAGGTATTCGCGGATGCCCTCGTGGCCACCCTCACGGCCGAAGCCCGACTGCTTGACCCCGCCGAAGGGCGCCGCCGCGTTGGAGACCACCCCCTGGTTGAGCCCGACCATCCCCGTCTCGAGCGACTCGACCACCCGGAGCGCGCGGGCCAGGTCGCGGGTGAAGGTGTAGGCGACCAGGCCGTACTCGGTGTCGTTGGCCTGGGCGATGGCCTCCTCCTCGGTGCGGAAGCTGGTGATCGGCGCCACCGGGCCGAAGATCTCCTCGCGGAGCAGCCGGGCGTCGCGGGGCACGTCGACGAGCACGGTGGGCTGGTAGAACCAGCCGGGCCCGTCCACCGGCGAGCCGCCGGTCAGCACCCGCGCACCGCGGTGGACGGCGTCGTCGACGAGCTCGATCACCTTGCGACGGCCCGCCTCGTCGATGAGCGGCCCCACCTGCGTCCGGGGGTCGCTGCCCCTGCCCAGGCGCAGCCCCGACATCCGCTCGGCGAGGCGCCCGGCGAACTCGCCGGCCAGGCTCTCGGCGACGTGGAAGCGGTTGGCGGCGGTGCAGGCCTCGCCGATGTTCCGCATCTTGGCGAGCATCGCGCCCTCCACGGCGGCGTCGAGGTCGGCGTCCTCGAAGACCAGGAAGGGGGCGTTGCCGCCCAGCTCCATGGAGACGCGCAGCACGGTGTCCGCCGCCTCGGCGGCGAGCCGCCGGCCGACCTCGGTCGACCCGGTGAACGAGAGCTTGCGGGTGCGCGGGTCCTTCAGCAGGGGCGAGACCACCGCGCCGGAGCTCGAGGTGGTGACCAGGTTCAGCACCCCGGGGGGCAGGCCCGCCTCCTCCAGGATGCGGGCGAGCTCGAGCATCGACAGCGGGGTCAGCCTGGCCGGCTTCACCACCATGGTGCAGCCGGCGGCGATCGCGGGACCGATCTTCCGGGTGCCCATGGCCATGGGGAAGTTCCACGGCGTCACCATCACGCTCGGGCCCACCGGCTGGTGCATCACCAGGATGCGGCCGTTCCCCGTGGGGCCCATGGTCCAGCGCCCGTCGACGCGCACCGCCTCCTCGCCGAACCAGCGCAGGAAGTCGGCGGCGTAGAGCACCTCGGCCTTCGACTCGGCCACCGCCTTGCCCATCTCCAGCGTCATCAGCAGGGCGAGGTCGTCGGCGCGCCGCACCAGCGTCTCGTAGGCGCGGCGCAGGATCTCGCCGCGCTCGCGGGGTGGCTGCGCGGCCCAGGCGGCCTGGGCGCCGGCGGCCGCCGCCAGCGCCTCCATGCCGTCCTCGGGGGTGCCGTCGGCGACCTCGCAGAGCGGTTGCCCGGTGGAGGGGTCGTCGACGCTGAAGGTCGTCCCCGACGAGGACTCCCGCCAGCGCCCACCGACGTACAGGCCCGTGGGAACCGCCTCGACGACGGCGCGCTCGCGGTCGGTCAGCGCGGTGCCGGTGAGCACGGCTAGACGGGGAGGTTGCCGGCCAGCAGCCAGGGCAGCGCCTCGGCCGTGGGCCGCAGCAGCGCCTCCCGGTGCCCGCGCTCGAGCGTGGGTCCGGCGACCAGGGCCAGCGCGGTGCCGAGCAGAGCGCGCTCGGCGCGGTGGCCGGCCTCGCCGTGCTCCACCCGCCAGGCGATGAGCGGGGTGCCGCGCTCGGTGAGGCCGAGCAGGCGGTTGCGCAGATCGTCCCACTGCTGGCCGCGGCCCGATTGCTCGAGGAGCCGGATGGCGGCGCGCTCGGCGGCGACGTACGGAGGATGGAGCTCGCCCTCGGCGAGAACCTCCCAGCCCCGCGCGATCCGCTCGATGCCCGCCGGCGAGAGCGTGCGGCAGTCCTCGAGGAGGCGGTCGAGAGGCGTCTGTCCCTCCCGCACCCCGTATCCGTCCCGGTCCATCGCCATCTCCTCACCAGATGCACGGCAGCGGCCTCCGATCAGCCTACCCGGACAGGACCACCCCATGGTCCGCGAGGACCTGGACGGAGATGATGGGAGATGATGAAGGACATCCTCGCGGTCGAGGAGGAGGACGCCGACGACCTGATCACCATCCTCGAGGACCACGCGGCGGCCACGCCGTCCGCGGCCCGGCCGTCCGGATCGCCCGTCCCCGTGGGCCAGCCCCCAGGGGAGGATTGGCCCGCAGCCGGCCTGGGTACGTACCCCCCGCAGGCTCCTGACCCCGAGGCAACCGGGCCTCGCGTCGGAGCGCTGCTGGGATACGAAAACATGACCGAGCTGAACTCCGAACTCCTCCCCGTGCTGCCGCTCGACGACGTCGTGGTGCTGCCGCACATGACCGTCACGCTGGCGCTGGCCGACGACGCCCAGAAGGCGGCCGTCGAGGCCGCGGGGCGGGGCAACCGGCTGGTGCTGCTGGTGCCGCGCGTCGAGGGCCGCTTCGCCCGCATCGGCACCGTGGCCCGGGTGGAGAGCTCCGGCCGCCTCCCGACCGGCGTCGACGTGGCCATCCTCAAGGGTGAGCACCGCGGCCGTCCCGGTGGCGGCCAGGCCGACATCGAGGGCGCCCTGTGGGTGCAGGTCGAGGCCCTGCGCGAGCCGGAGAACACCTCCGAGCACGTCCAGGAGCTGGCCCGCGACTACCGTGCGCTGCTCGAGAACGTGCTCGAGTCGCGCGGCGCCCCGGGGGCGCTGCAGTTCCTCCGCAACGCCCGCACCCCCAGCCACCTCGCCGACCTGGCGGGCTACTCGCCCGAGCTCAGCATCGAGCAGAAGATCGAGGTGCTGGAGACGCTCGACGTCGAGCAGCGGCTCACCCGGCTCATCGAGTGGACCAGGCAGACCCTCGCCGACGCCTCGCTGAAGGAGCGCATCCGCAGCCAGGTCTCCGAGGGGATGGAGAAGACCCAGCGCGACTTCCTCCTGCGCCAGCAGATGGAGGCCATCCGCAAGGAGCTCGGCGAGGGCAGCGGCGACGTGGTGTCCACGTACCGCAACCGGGTCGCCGAGGCGGGCATGCCCGAGGCGGTGCGCGCCGAGGTCGAGCGCGAGCTGGACCGGCTGGAGCGCACCAGCGAGCAGAACCCCGAGTACGGCTGGATCCGGACCTACCTGGACTGGATGCTCGACCTGCCCTGGGACGTCAGGTCCGAGGACAACTACGACCTGGCCGAGGCGCGGCGCATCCTCGACGAGGACCACACCGGCCTGGACGACGTGAAGGACCGCATCCTGGAGTTCCTGGCGGTGCGCAAGCTGCGCCAGGAGCGCGGCCTCGAGGTGCTCGGCGGTCGCGGCTCGGGCGCGATCATCACCCTGGTGGGCCCGCCCGGCGTGGGCAAGACGTCCCTCGGAGAGTCCGTCGCGCGCGCACTCGGGCGGAAGTTCGCACGGGTGTCGCTCGGCGGTGTGCGCGACGAGGCGGAGATCCGCGGCCACCGGCGCACCTACATCGGCGCGCTGCCGGGGCGGATCGTGCGCGCGCTGAAGGAGGCCGGCACCAAGAACCCGGTGATCATGCTGGACGAGATCGACAAGGTCGGCGGCGACTGGCGGGGCGATCCCTCGTCGGCGCTGCTCGAGGTGCTCGACCCTGCGCAGAACCACAGCTTCCGCGACCACTACCTCGAGGTGGACCTGGACCTGTCCGAGGTGCTCTTCATCCCCACCGCCAACGTGTGGGAGACGATCCCGGCGCCGCTGCTCGACCGCATGGAGCTGATCCGGCTCGACGGCTACACCGAGCAGGAGAAGGTGGCGATCGCCCGCGATCACCTGCTTCCGCGCCAGGTGGCCCGCGCCGGCCTGCGTCCGGAGGAGATCGGCGTCAGCGACGCGGCCATCCTCAAGGTGATGAGCGAGCACACCCGTGAGGCCGGGGTGCGCAACCTCGAGCGTGAGCTGGGCAAGCTCGCCCGCAAGGTGGCCACCGGCTTCGCAACCGGGCGGCTGACACCGCCGGTCCAGATCGACGGCGACCAGGTGCGCGAGTTCCTGGGCAAGCCGAAGTTCGACTTCGAGGTCGCCGAGCGCACCGCGGTGCCGGGCGTGGCCACGGGGCTCGCGGTCACCGGAACCGGTGGCGACGTGCTCTTCGTCGAGGCCACCAGCACCCCGGGTCGGGGGCTGACCCTGACCGGCCAGCTCGGGGACGTCATGAAGGAGTCGGCGCAGATCGCGCTCTCCTTCGTGCGCTCCCACGCGGCCGAGCTGGGGATCGACCCGACCGCAGCCGCCAGGGCCTTCCACATCCACGTCCCCGCGGGCGCCATCCCCAAGGACGGCCCGTCGGCCGGGGTCACCATGACCACGGCGATCGTCAGCCTGCTCAGCGGCCGCCCGGTGCGGAGCACGGTGGGCATGACCGGCGAGGTCACGCTGCAGG
>JAQBPH010000091.1:0-3107 GCA_028287625.1 Chloroflexota bacterium
CTCGTGAGCGTGTCGGTCCCCTTGCCGCTGCCGAAGGTGTTCGCCCAGCCCAGGCCCTGTGCCTCGATGGGGCAAGCCTCGGGTTCGGGACCGACGTACTCCGCACTGACGGCACCATGGCACTTGCCGCAGGTGTGGCCGCCGATGATGAGCGCAACCGTCTCCTCGTCATTCATTGCCATGCGACCGAAGGTCTCTCGAATGTCCCTGGCTGCAGCCAGCGGATCCGGGTCGCCGTTCGGTCCCTCCGGGTTCACGTAGATCAGGCCCATCTGCACGGCGCCGAAAGGATGGGCAAGCTCCCGGTCACCGCTGTAGCGCTCATCTCCGAGCCAGGTGTCCTCATGGCCCCAGTGGATCTCGTCGGGCTCCCAGATGTCCTCTCGCCCGAAGCCGAAGCCGAACGTCTTGAACCCCATCGATTCCAGGGCACAGTTGCCGGCGAAGATCATGAGGTCGGCCCAGGAGATCTTCCGGCCATACTTCTGCTTGACCGGCCAGAGCAACCGGCGCGCCTTGTCGAGGTTCGCGTTGTCGGGCCAGCTGTTGAGGGGGGCGAAGCGCTGGGCGCCGCTGCCGCCGCCGCCCCGGCCGTCGGCGGTGCGGTACGTGCCCGCGCTGTGCCACGCCATCCGGATGAAGAGCCCCCCATAGTGGCCGTAGTCGGCCGGCCACCAGTCCTGCGACGTCGTCATCACCTCGATGACGTCCTGCTTCAGCGCGTCGAGGTCGAGGGTCTTGAACTCCTCTGCGTAGTTGAAGTCCTCGTCCATCGGACTGGACAGGGGCGAGTGCTGGTGCAGAACCTGCAGGTCCAGCTGATTCGGCCACCAGTCCTGGTTCGACCTGGGCCGATTCGACTTGGGAGTCGGGGCGGGGATTGCCGGGTTCTCGCTTTCGCTGCCCACATCCGTGGCGGTGTCCGGCCGCATCGTGTCAGCCATCCTGATCCTCCGTGTCCTGACAGTGGGGGCACAGCCCCCAGAAGGTCACCTCTGCCTCGTCGAGAAGGAATCCGTGGGTCTGCGAGGGCTCCAGGCAGGGCACCTCACCGACGGCACAGTCCACGTCGGCGGCGCGCCCGCAACGGCGGCAGACGACGTGGTGATGGTTGTCGCCCACGCGCACCTCGTATCGGGCCGGCGAGCCGGCGGGCTCGATGCGCCGGACCAGATGGACGAGGAGGAGTAGATCGAGGGCGTAGTACACCGCCTGCAGGGACGCGGTTCCCAGCGCCTGCTGCACGGCCTCGGCGATGTCCTGCACGCTGGCATGCGGCATCGTCTGGAGCACGTCGAGCACGGCGATCCGGATCGCGGTGGCGCGCAGCCCCGCGCTGCGGAGCCGCATCGCCGCGGTCTGGGTCGCTTCCATCGCGGGGGACCTTACGCCGCTTAGGTTGATCCTGTCAAGATTTTGGACGGTATCCAAATAGTTGGCCCGTGTCGACCGGAGCGATCGCTCGGGCGGCGCTCCGGTCCGGCCCGGTCCCCCGTGTCCAGCGCTGCACCGGCAGCGAACGCGGGCGAGAGGGCCCGTGACCGGCTCGCTACCGCCCCGTGCGCCCGGCGGTGAACGGCGCGGTGCCGGTGAGCAGCCGGACGCCCGCCAGCGGGGTGTGCCGCGCCATGTGGTCGAGCACGCGCCAGGTCGACGACGGCGTTGCTCGCCGGGATCGGGATGAATGCGAGGGTGATCGAGGATGCCGAGCGCCGCCTCGACGAGTCGAGCACCGCGCTGCCGGCGTCGCCGGGGATCCCCGGCGACAGGTCGACGACGCGGTGGGCGAAGCCGCCGCCCTCCATCCGCACCGCCACCCCCTGGGTGATCGGCGGTCTCGCCCACGGCATCACCCGCTTCGTCTACGAGGCGCGCTCGATCACCCCTCGGGGAGCGGCTGTACGAGATGGCCGAGCGCCACGGGGTCACAAGATGCTCGCCGGCCCGACTGCGCTCCGGATGCTGCGCCGCCTCGGCGACGATGCTGCCGGGCGCCACCCGTGGCCACGGCTGCGGCTGGTCGGCGTGCAGGGTGAGCCCCCTCGACCCGGCCATCTTCACCTGGGCGATGGAGAGGCTGGGTGGGGGGGTGCCGGTCATCAACGGCTACGGGCAGACCGAGACCGGCTCGACGTGGACCTACCCGGTGTGCGGCGTCGACGACCTGAAGGCGGGTGAATTTCAACAGCCTGCTAGTTGGCGCCGACGACATTGAAGTCCTGGTTGACGAAGATGTGGTGCGGCCAGTTGACGCCGATGTAGTGAACCTCGTACTCGTCGTTGCTCAGCTGCACGACACGGTCGACGACGCCTCCCGGGTAGGCGGCCAGCACAGCTTCCGTCGCCTTATTCGCTGTCGTTCCGCTGACGATCGTTCCCGACCCCTGACTGTAGTTCGCCGGGATCTGACCGACCTGCTTTGATGTAGTCGGTGCACCGCGCTGGAAGGGGATCACCCCTGCCGCCGAGGAAGTCGCAGATCCGCCGCCGCCAGTCGGTTGCACGATGACCTGCGTCGCCGTGATGGTCGTTCCGCTGGTCGTCCCAAGTACGAGGACGCCTTCGCCTGTTGTGAGGGCACTCGCCGAGGTCGAGCTCGCGCCCTTCTGGTATGTCGTCGAGGACGCCTCGTCGACGGTCACCGTCTGACCCGCTGATGTCACAATTGTGAAGCTCGACGTGGACACGCTGCCAACCGTGCCGGATGCTCCCCCTGAGGCCGGTCCAGACCGAGCGTTGGATCCCCCGCCGCTGGGTCCGTGACCGCCAGTGGAGCCGCTGCCGGCTGCTGTTGCCGAGGGGGAGGTGGCTGTTGCCGAGGACGTGCCGCAGGCGGCAAGTCCGATCACCGCAAAGATCGGCGCAAGGGCCATGCTCCATCGACTTCTTCTGTTCGACAGCAATCTCCGTACCCTTGGCCGGCGTCTCTGCGTGGCCATGGTCACCGAAGCCGACGAGTCCGGCGAAGACGCCGGCGGGGGAGGTGGCGCAGCGTCGGCGCCACCTGAACTTCCAGCAAGAGGCGGTCCTGACGTCGCGCTCGAAACGGGGCGAGCGGGAACGGTCTCCTGGGGGCTTGTCGGGTCGTAATCGTTCATGATGGCGTT
>JAQBPH010000412.1:0-5139 GCA_028287625.1 Chloroflexota bacterium
CGGGGCCGCGGGGGCATGCGGTGGGTCCGTTCCCCGCCGAGGCCGAGGGCCCGGCGGAGAGAGGGCCCGTACCGGGCGGTGGCGAGGGTGGCGCAGGCGGCAACCTGGGGCAGGGCGACGACGGCGAAGGCGGCGGCGGAGCCCTGGGCGTAGAGGGTGGCGCAGAGGGCGGCGAGGCACACCACGGCGTCGACCGGGTCGAGCCTGCCGGCCAGCGCCCACAGCACCACCAGCCCCACCGCCTCGAGCTCGAAGAGGCGCATCGGCCAGGTGTGGAAGCCGGGCGACTGCCAGCCGGTGATCCCGAGGCCCGCGCCGGCGAGGTTCTCCGCGAGCGATCCGTGGAGGTGCACGCCCGCGGGGGTTGCGAGGGTCGCGGCCAGGCCGAGCAGCAGCGCGCCGGCGAGCGGGC
This sequence comes from Chloroflexota bacterium, assembly GCA_028287625.1. Classification (GTDB taxonomy): domain Bacteria; phylum Chloroflexota; class Dormibacteria; order Aeolococcales; family Aeolococcaceae; genus CF-96. The sequence goes on from JAQBPH010000412.1 coordinate 413, forward strand.
GGAGCCGGGCGCCGGGCTCGGAGCCGGGGACGAGGCGGCGGTGCACCGCCACCGTCAGACCGCCGAGGGCGACCAGGCCGAGCCCGGCGACGAAGCCGGCGTCGAGGTTGGCCCAGAGCAGCATCAGCGGCGGCAGCAGCCAGATCGCGCGGGTCGAGCCCTCGCGCCAGCGGGTCAGCAGCAGCAGGCAGACGGCCAGCCCGAGCATGCCGAGGGTCTGGGTGCGCAGTCCCAGGAGGGGCGCGGCCACGACCGCGCTGAGCAGCGCCGCCCCGGCGAGGGCGATGCCCGGCGCCTGCGCCCTGCGGGGCACGGCGAGCGCCGCCACCAGCAGGGCACCCGAGCCCACCAGGCCCATCACCAGCATGGCCGTGCCCGCCCCGCCCAGCGCCCAGAGACGCGAGAGCAGCAGGTCCGAGAGCCATCCCTGCGCCACCCACGGGTGGGCGGCGGCCTGGTAGCTGAAGGGCTCGGTGGCGGGCAGGCCGTGGGCGGTGATCAGCCGGCCGAGGGCGAGGCGCCAGTAGGCGTCGGCGCCGGCGAGGCTGCGGACGGTGAGGCCGAGGCTGAGCAGGATCGCCGCCGCCAGCCACCAGCCGCCGGTGGTCCAGCGGCGCCCGGACGGGCCCCGGTCGCGGGCGGCGGCGGCAGCGGTGCCGCGCGGGCGGGTGAGCAGTGCTTGCGCCATCAGCCGGCCTTCGCCTCGGCGCTCGGGTGGTCGGGCGAGCAGGGGCTGGAGGAGGCGACCACCGGCTGCGCGGGCAGGCGGGTGGCGAGCTCACGTCCGGCGGCGGTTGCGGGCACGAACGCGTCGCTCAGCGCGTCGCGGTAGACGAGCGTCCAGCGTGGGCTGGCGATGAGCGTGTGGTCGAGGGCGGTGCCGCGGTCGAAGAGGACCATGTCGGTGCGCGAGTCATGGAGCGTCTGCTCCCATCCCGGGGCCACCGACTCGACGCTGACGGCGGCGAGCAGCAGGCGGTCGCCCATGAGCGCGGCGTCGCCGAAGATGAACACCCGGTCGCCGCGATCGGCCAGCCGCGAGGCCAGGTAGCCGCCCTCGCCGTACTGGTTGAAGATCCGGAGCCCGGCGGGGGCGACGTCCAGCCAGCGCACCGCGCAGACCGGGAAGTCCTTGGCGTAGTAGGCCGAGTCCTCCCGGGTGGTGGCCGCGACGGCCAGCCGGGTGGCGCCGAGCAGGCCGAGCACGAGCACCACCGGCAGCGAGGTGAGCAGCATCAGCCGCCCCGGCGGCGAGGTCCAGCGCCGGCCGCCGCGACCGCGGGCGCCCCACCAGGCGAACAGCCGGGTGCGGGTGATCTCCACCTGCTGGATCCACAGCGGCGTGGCGGCGGCGATGAAGAGGGCGATGTGGCGCACCGACTGCATGGCCAGCGCGGCGGTGGCCAGGACGAGCACCGCGTCGCGGGGGGTGAGGCGGCGGTTCACCGCCACCATCACGGCGAGGCTGAGGAGCATCAGGCCGAAGGGCAGCAGCTCGGTCATGTGGTAGTCGGGCGACTGCCACTCCAGGATCAGCGCCTGCTGGGCCGCGGAGCCCTGGGTCTGGAAGGGATAGAGGTAGATGCCCGGACCGTTGGGGTTGATCACCACCACCGCCAGGCAGGCGGCGGCCACCCAGACCAGCTCGCGAACGCGGGCGCCGGGGGCCGCCCCGGGCACGCCCAGGCGGCCGGCCACGCCCTCGGCGGCGATGATCAGCACGATGAAGGCGGCGCCGATGATGAAGCCGGAGTGGAGGTTGCTCCAGAGCAGGAAGAGCGGCACCAGCGCCCAGATGGCGCGTCCCCCACGGCGCAGGTGGCGCTCGACGAGGAACAGGACCAGGCAGGTCAGGGCGAAGGTGATCATCTGCGCCCGCGGTCCCCAGATGGGGTAGCCGGCGACCACGGCGAGGAGCAGGCCGAGGGCGACGGTGGCGTTGTGGGGCCGGGCCAGCCGGGCGCGCTGCACCACGCAGAGGAGCCCCAGCCAGGTGACCGCGCTGAGCACCAGCACGATCAGGGCGAGGCCCCCGGCGGCGTGGAGGAGGGCGAGGAGCACCTCCGTGAGCCACTCGTGCATGACCCACACGTGGCCGGTCGCGGTGTAGGTGAAGGGGTCGGTGCCGAGCAGCCCGTGGCGGTCGAGGATGAGCTGGCCGGTGCGCAGGTGCCACCAGAAGTCGGGGTCGCGGACCGGGCCGATCACGGGCAGCGCCGCGATCAGCAGGGCGGCGGCGAGCAGGAGCCCGCCGGGGGTGCTGAGCGCCCTCGCCCGTCCGCGAGGCGCCCGCCCGGCGCCTCTACCAGACAAACGGGATGAGCGCGTGGGTGCGCTTCTGGTAGCCGGCGTACTCGGGAAGGGTCTCGAGCAGCAGCCGCTCCTCGAAGCGGGCCCGGGTGCACTGGAGGAGGATGAAGGCGACCAGGGCGATCACCGGGGTCAGGTAGGGGGCGGCCAGGACCAGCGCGAGCGCCGCCCCGATCTCCGCGAGGTAGAGGGGGTGGCGTACGATCCTGTACGGTCCCCCGGTCACCACCGTCCGCGCCTCGGGGATGATGCTCAGGTTGCGGCGCAGATAGCCGAGGCCGAGGCACGCGAAGGCGAAGGCGGCGATCGAGAGCAGGCTGGCGACGAAGATCAGCGCGTCGGGGGGGTTGAAGAGAAGGCGGTGCTGAGGGACGAACGCGCCGATGAAGAGCTGCATGCAGGTGCCGCCGAACGCCGCCATGCGCGCCACCAGGCGCCCGTCGCGGTTGACCGGCATCGGCCGGGTGAGGTACAGCCCGACCGGGATGCAGCAGAAGAGCAGGTAGAGGAGGCGGGGCAGCACCTGGAGGACACCGCTCGCCTGCGCGACGTGCCCGATCTGCAACCAGCCCATCTCGCCGAAGAGGGCGGCCGGCACGGCGCGGCCGAAGGTGAGGAACCGAATCCACTGCCAGTAGAGTGGATGCCTGACCCGCGCCCGCAGGGGGAGGCGGAACACGGCGTCCACCGTGACGGGGTTTACGTGAGTCGCTGCGAGAGCCATGCGCTAGAGTGTATGAGCAGCGTCGCCCGCGCCCCTCGGCGCGTCATGCCCTTGTGACCCTGCTTCGACGAGCATGAAGGTCTCCCCTGCGACAGCCGCGCAGGCCGACGAGCCGGTCGGCCCCTCGCCACTGGGAAACGCCCGCTACCTCATCGGACAGGTGATCGCCGATCTGGGTGCGGTCGCCGCCCACTGCGAGCGTGGCCTTGCGGAGGCTGAGCAGCACCGCGTGCAGCTGCGCGAGCGCCTCGAGGAGGCGGCGGTGATCCGCCGCCACGTCCTCAACAACATCACCCGCCTCGAGATCGACGACATCGAGAGCGCCTTCCGCTTCGCCGCCGACCAGCGCGCCGAGCTGGCCATGGTCGAGGAGCGGCTCGCCCAGCTCGGCTCCCGGCTGAGCAGCGTCAACCAGCGGCTCGAGGAGGTGCGCGGCGTCCTCGTCACCCTGGACCAGCTCGCCGACCTCGAGGTGAGCAGCCCCGCCGACGGGGCCGCCCGGTTCCGGAGTGCCTCCCGCCAGGTCTTCCAGATCATCGAGGAGGAGCGGATGCGCATCGCCCGGGACATGCACGACGGTCCCGCGCAGATGCTCGCCAACCTGGTGCTCCAGGCGGAGGTGCTCGAGCGCCTGCTGGTGCGCGACCCCGGGCTGGTGGTCCGGGAGCTCGCCGACTTCAAGGCCGGGGTGCGCGACGCCCTCGAGGAGACCCGGCGGCTGATCTTCGATCTCCGCCCCATGACCCTCGACGACCTCGGCCTGGTGCCGACGCTGCGCAAGTTCGTCCGCGAGTTCGGCGAGAAGACGGCGATCACCGCCCGCTTCAACGTGGTGGGCGAGGAGCGGCGGCTGCCCTCCAACTACGAGGGGGTGCTCTTCCGCATCATCCAGGAGGCGCTCACCAACGTGCGCAAGCACGCCCGCGCGCGCACCGTCGAGGTCACCCTCACCCTGCAGCCGCGCCGGGTCGTGGCCATCGTCAAGGACGACGGCGAGGGCTTCGACGTCGCCGCCACCGAGGCGCGCCTGGGCCGGACCCGCAACCTGGGCCTCATCTCCATGCGCGAGCGCGCCGACCTGGAGAAGGGGCACATGGAGATCCGCTCCCAGCTGGGCCGGGGGACCGAGGCGAAGGTCACCTTCCCGCTGTAGCGCACCCGCAGGGCGCGGGTCAGCCTCACCCTGCCGCCGGTCGAGATTCGCGGCCAGCCGCTCTGCCGCCGGTTTTGACTCGGGGGGGACTGCGTCCCCCCCGTCTGGTCGCAAGACATCGTGCGCTGGCGCGCCCGTTGCCGGCTCCCGCCCCCCCTCGCCGGCAGTCGCCGGCGGCGCTCGCTTCGCGATCGCAATTCGGGGCGGCCACCCGCCGAGGTACCACGCGAGCAACGCGAGCGTTGCTCTTGGAAAACCCCACGATCCGCGGAGAGGGCGGCCGGCTCGGCGCCGCCGGGTCGCCGGTGATGCCCATGCGGGGTTTCAACCGCCCCACCCGTGAAGCCGCTCGGAGGGTCCAATGTGAGCAACGCCGTGCGTTGCTCGTGGTCCCTCTACCGGCGGCCCCGTCACGACAAGCGCGCGAAGCGCGCGTCGCCGGCGAGTGCCGGCGTGGAGGGGGGCAGCGCCGGCATCGGGCGCGCCAGCGCACGATGTCTTGCGCTAGACGGGGGGAGGCGGAGCCTCCCCCCGGTAAGA
>JAQBPH010000446.1:0-4223 GCA_028287625.1 Chloroflexota bacterium
TCGAGGGCCAGCAGATGCTCGGCGAGCGCGAGATGCGCGAGCGTCAGGCCGCCGAGCAGGCGGCCGCCGAGGCCGCCGCGGAGGCGGCGCGGGCAGAGGCGGCCGCGGCCAACGCCGCCTCCCAGGAGAGCACCGAGATGGCGGGCGCGACCGCAGGCACGGAGGAGGCGTAGGTGGCCGAGATCGGGGCCGCCCAGGTCAAGCAGCTTCGCGAGATGACCGGGGCGGGGATGATGGACTGCAAGCGCGCCCTCACCGAGGCCGGGGGCGACGTGGAGAAGGCCAAGGACTGGCTCCGCCAGAAGGGCATGGCACGGGCCCAGGACAAGGCGGGCCGCACCGCCAGCGACGGCATCATCGAAGCCTACCTGCACAGCCCCGGAGGCGCGCCTCCGAAGCAGGGCGCCCTGCTCGAGCTCAACTGCGAGTCCGACTTCGTCGCCAAGACCGACGACTTCAAGGCGCTCGCGCGCGAGCTCGCCCTCCAGGTGGTCGGCGCCAGGCCGCGCTGGGTGCGCCGCGAGGAGGTGCCCGCCGACATCGTCGAGCGCGAGAAGGCGATCTACCGCGCCCAGGTTGCCGACAAGCCGGCGAACATCGTCGAGAGGATCGTCGAGGGCAAGCTCGAGGCCTTCTACAGCGAGGTCTGCCTCGTCGACCAGGTCTGGGTGAAGGACGAGAAGCGGAGGAAGAAGGTCGGCGAGCTGGTCACCGAGGCCACCGCCAGGCTCGGCGAGAAGGTCAGCGTCGCTCGCTTCGCCCGCTTCGAGGTCGGCGAGGTCGCCGAGGGCGGCCAGGCCGGAGAGGGCGGTGGGAACGGCGCCGTCGCGCCGTCCGAGTCCTGAGCGCGGAACCCGGTGCCGGCGGCGTCGCCGAGTTGACCGACCCACCGGCCGCCGGCGAGGAGGGCCCCACCCCACGCTGGCGGCGCGTGGTGGTGAAGCTGAGCGGCGAGGCGCTCATGGGCGGCTCGAAGTACGGCATCGACGCCGCCACCCTCGGGTTCATGGCCAAGCAGGTGGAGCAGGTGGTCGCCCACCACCACGTCGAGGTCGCCATCGTGGTCGGCGGCGGCAACATCGTCCGCGGCCTGGAGGTGAGCTCTCAGGGCGTCGACCGGGTCACCGGCGACTACATGGGGATGCTCGCGACCATGATCAACGCGCTGGCGCTGCGCGACGCGCTGGAGCGGCGCGGGCTGGACTGCCGGGTGCAGACCGCCATCGAGATGCACCAGGTGGCCGAGCCGTACATCCGCGGCCGGGCGATCCGCCATCTCGAGAAGGGGCGCGTGGTGATCATGGGCGCGGGCACCGGCAATCCCTTCTTCACCACCGACACCACCGCGGCCCTGCGCGCCGCGGAGATCGGCGCCGAGGTGGTGCTCAAGGCGACCAAGGTCGACGGCATCTACACCGCCGACCCCCACAAGCACCCCGATGCGGAGCGCCTGCCCCACCTCACCTACCTCGAGGTGCTCAACCGGGGGCTCGAGGTCATGGACAACACCGCGCTCACCCTGTGCATGGACAATCGCACCCCGATCGTCGTCTTCGACCTGATGGCGGAGCGGAGCATCGAGCGGGTGATCCTCGGCGAGGACATCGGCACGCTGGTGGACGACGGCGGGTTCACGGAGAGTCGCTGAGGCGCAGCCGGAGGATTCCAAGGAGTGGCGGTGATGATCGAGGACTGGCTGAAGGACGCCGAGGTTCGCATGGAGAAGAGCCTCGAAGCGCTGCAGAAGGAGTTGCAGGGCATCCGCACCGGGCGCGCCACCCCCGCCCTCATCGACCGCCTCCAGGTCGACTACTACGGGGCACCGACGCCGCTGCAGAGCCTCGCCTCCATCACCGCGCCGGAGGCCCGGCTCCTGGTCATCCAGCCCTACGACCGCGGCGCCATCACCGCCATCGAGAAGGCCATCCAGAAGAGCGAGCTGGGGCTCAACCCGGGCAACGACGGCCAGCTGATCCGCATCCCCGTGCCCGCGCTCACCGAGGAGCGCCGCAAGGACTTCGTGAGGCTCGTCAAGCGCCACGCCGAGGAGGCGCGCGTGTCCATCCGCAACATCCGCCGCGACGAGGTCGACCACGTGCGCCGGATGGAGAAGGAGGGCGAGGCGGGCATCGACGAGATCGACCGCGGACTGGCGCAGATCCAGAAGATCACCGACCGCTACATCGCGCGTGTGGAGGAGATCGCCCACCGCAAGGAGGTCGATATCCTCGAGGTGTGACCCGCATGCAGCGACCACCCCGTCCCGCCGCCGTCCCGCCGCCCTCGCGGCCGGAGCTGCCGCACCACGTCGCCATCATCATGGACGGCAACGGACGCTGGGCGCGCCGCCGCCGGCTTCCGCGGATCGCCGGGCACCGCGCCGGGGTGGCGACCATCCGCCCGGTCACCGAGGAGTGCAACCGCCTCGGGGTGCACATCCTCACCCTCTACGCGTTCAGCACCGAGAACTGGTCGCGCCCGCGCTCCGAGGTGGCGGCGCTGATGCGGCTCTTCTCCGAGACCATCGACCGCGAGATCGACGAGCTCGACGCCGAGGGCATCCAGCTGCGCATCCTCGGCCGCCGCGAGGAGCTGGGGGACCGCCTGCGGGCGAAGATGGAGCAGGCCGAGGCCCGCACCGCCCACAACTCCAGCAACATCCTCAACGTCGCCATCAACTACGGCGGGCGCAGCGAGATCGTCGACGCCGTTCGCGATCTCGCCGAGGGCGGCGCCGACCTGCGCCGCCTCGAGGAGGCCGACCTGTCGCGCTCGCTCTACACCGCGGGGCTGCCCGACCCCGACCTCATCGTCCGCACCGCGGGCGAGCTGCGCATCAGCAACTTCCTGCTCTGGCAGGCGGCCTATGCCGAGCTCTACGTCACCCAGACGCTCTGGCCCGACTTCGGCAGGGAGGACCTGCAGAACGCGCTCCGCGCCTTCGCCGAGCGCGAGCGCCGCTTCGGCGCCATCCAGACGCCCCCGGACCCGCCCGACGAGGTGGCGCCGGCGGTGTCTCACGGGGGGTGAGGCTCGGGGCACGGGTCGCCAGCGCCGTCGTCCTCGCCGCGGTCCTCGCGGCGGCGCTCTGGGAGGGAGGGCCGCCGATCTACGTGGTCGCGGGACTGGCCACCATCGTCGGGCTGTACGAGTACGCGGGGCTGGCCCAGGCCGCGGCCGGGGTGCGGCCCCACGCCTGGGTGCTCTACCCGCTGGCGGGCTGGCTGCTCTACCGCTTCCTGCTCCCCGAGCAGGTGCCGGCGCTGGAGTGGGGCCTGGGAGTGGCGGTGGTCGCCGGGCTGCTCGGCAGCCTGGTGCTCGATGGGTCTGGCTTCGTGGGCTGGGCGCTCGCGGTGGGCGGGGCGCTCTGGCTGGGGCTCTCCCTGGGCTACTACCTCGCGGTGCTGGGCTGGCATGTGAGCCCGGGCGACCACCACGGGCTGCGCATCGTCGGCATCACCCTCGCGGCGGCGATGCTCGGCGACATCGCCGCCCTCTTCGCGGGAAGCGTCCTGGGGCGGCACAAGCTGGCGCCGAGGATCTCGCCGGGGAAGACGGTGGAGGGGGCGGTGGCCTCGATGGCGGCCACCGTCGGCCTCTTCGCGGGGGCCGGCGCCTGGCTGCTCGGCCTCCCCTGGTATCACGGGGTGGCCCTGGGAGCGCTGCTCAGCGTGGCCGCGCAGGGAGGCGACCTGGCCGAGTCGGCCCTCAAGCGCAGCGCCGGGGTCAAGGACAGCGGGCGGCTCGTGCCCGGTCATGGCGGCCTTCTCGACCGCATGGACAGCCTGGTCCTGCTCGGGCCGGTCGTATATTGCTACCTGCGGGCACTCGCCCTCCCCTGAGCCCCACTGGAGCGCCATCCTGCAGCAGCCTGACGTCCCCGCCCGCGCCCGGCGGCGCGTCGTCCTTCTCGGCGCCACCGGGTCGATCGGCCGCCAGGCCTGCGAGATCGTCGCCGCCCATCCCGACCGCTTCGAGCTGGTCGGCGTGGTGGCCGGTCACGATCCCGGTGCCCTCGACGCGGTGGTGCGGCGCTTCGGCGTCCCCCGCAGTGCAGTCGTCGACCCGCCCCCGGGGGCGGTGCTGCCCGAGGGCTGCGCCGTTGGGCTGGAGGCGGCCTGCGAGATCGCCGCGCTCGACGCCGACGTGGTCTGTGTGGGCATCAGCGGCGCTGCCGCACTGCGCCCCACCCTCGCCGCCCTCGAGGCCGGCACCGACGTCGC
>JAQBPH010000457.1:0-3198 GCA_028287625.1 Chloroflexota bacterium
CTGGGGCCGTCCGATCTCCCAGGGCGGGATGCCGGTGTAGGCCTCGTCGAAGCCCCCCGGCGGCAGGTCGAGGTTCATCCCGTCGGTCACCCGGCACAGTCTGACAGCAGGGATCCCGAAGCCCGCGTGCGCGCCGGCGCCGGATGTCGTGTAGGGTTCGGTGGCCGACCCCGTGCCGCCGCGCAGTCCACCCGCAGCCCACCCATCCGTGCCTCACCTCCTCCCTCCGACGCGCGCGCAGACCCTCACCGTGGGCGTGCTCGCCGTGCTCGCCGCGGCGATGCCGGCTGTGGTGCTCACGGCGGTCCACCACCGGGAGACCGCCGCGGTGCGCACCGCCGTGCTCACCCCGCTGCCGCCGGCGCCGCCGCCCGCGACCCTCGTGCCGGCGCCGCCGCACCCGACGCCCAGCCCGGTGGCCCCCGCAGCCGCGCCCCCGCCGGCGCCTCCTCCACCCTCACGGGCGATGGCCGCGGGGCTCACCCTGCGCGGCTGCCCGCCTCCCCCGGCGCCGCCGCCGCCGTACGTGCCGCCCTGGCACCCGGCGGTGCTGGTGCCCGACGCCGCCCTGCCCGCTCCGGTGCCCGCCGACGCCCCGGCGGCACCGCTGGCCGCGCTGCGCGGCAAGGGCATGTGGGTGTGGCAGTACCGGCGCACCGAGGGGGGCGCACCGGAGGCGATCGTCGACCATGCCGCCGCCGCGGGGCTGCGGCAGATCTGGCTGCGGGTGGCCGACTCGCAGGACGGGTTCTACGGCGCCGACGAGCTCGCCCAGCTGCTGCCGCGGGCCCATCTGCGCGGGCTGTCGGTGATCGCCTGGGGGTTCCCGCACCTCTACGACCCGGTCGCCGACGCCGCCTGGTCGAAGGCCGTCCTCGACTGGCGGGGGCCGGCGGGCGACCGCGTCGACGGCTTCTCCGCGGACATCGAGACCTCCTCCGAGGGGGTCGCCCTGTCGGAGCGGCGCGCCGCCGTCTACCTCAGCCTGGTGCGGCAGGCCCGCGACGGGCGCCCGCTCGTCGCCACCGTGTACCCGCCCACCGACCACTGGATGGCCGCCTATCCGTACTCGGCGATGGCACCGTACATCGACGCCTTCGCGCCGATGATCTACTGGGAGTGCCGCGACCCCGGCGCCGCCGCCGCCGAGGCGATCAGCCGGCTGGCCAGGCTGCGCCCGGTGCACCTCATCGGCCAGGCCTTCAGCTTCGGCGACGTCGCCGGGCGGGTCGACCAGCCCAGCGCCGCCGAGCTGGAGCGGTTCATGGCGGTGGGGCGCAGCGACGGCGCGGTGGGCGCCTCCTTCTGGGTGTGGCAGAGCATGAGCGCCGAGGAGTGGGCGGAGCTCGCCGCCTTCCCCTGGGTGCGCTGAGGTGCCGGAGGCGGGTCAGTCCTCCAGGGCGTGCCAGCGTCGGGGGTCGACCAGCCTCTCGGCCTCGCGCGGGCCCGTGCTGCCGGCGGCGTAGTGCACCACCGGCGGCGGGTTCTCCAGCACCTCCTGCAGGATCTCCCAGGCCCGCTCGATCTCGCTCTCGCTGATGAAGAGGGTGTGGTCGCCGACCATGGCGTCGAGGAGCAGCCGCTCGTAGGCCTCGGGCGGGCTGGTCTTGAACGAATGCCCGTAGTCGAAGTTCATGAGCACGGGCTGGGTGCGCACCACCGGTCCCGGCTGCTTGGCGACGAAGGTGAGCGACATGCCCTCGTCGGGCTGGATGCGGATGTTCACCTTCTGCGACACCAGCCGCTCCACCTCGGTGGTGACGAAGAAGTTGTGGGGGGCGTCGCGGAAGACCACCACGATCCGGGTCTCGCGCTTGTTCAGCCGCTTGCCGGTGCGCAGCAGGAAGGTGGTGCCACCCCACCGCCAGGAGTCGATTCGCACCCGCATCGCCGCATAGGTCTCGGTCTGCGAGTCCGGGGCGACGCCGGCCTCCTCGCGGTAGCCGGGCACCTCGCTGCCGCCGACGACGCCGTGGGTGTACTGGCCGCGCACCACGTTCTCGGGCTCGATGAGGCGGACGCTGCGCAGCAGCTTCGACTTCTCCGCCTGGATCGAGGCTGCGGCCATGTTCAGCGGCGGCTCCATGGCCACCAGCGCGAGCAGCTGGAAGAGGTGGTTCTGGACGATGTCCTGGATGGCGCCGGTCTCCTCGTAGAAGCGGCCTCGCCGCCCCACGCCGATCGGCTCGGCCACGGTGATCTCGATGCGGTGGATGGCGTCGCTGTTCCAGGAGCGCTCGAAGAGCGGGTTGGCGAAGCGGAAGACCAGCAGGTTCTGGACCGTCTCCTTGCCCAGGTAGTGGTCGATGCGGAAGATCCGCTCCTCGGGGAGCACCCGGTGGAGGCTCTCGTTCAGCGTTCGCGCCGAGCCGACGTCGCGGCCGAAGGGCTTCTCCAGCACCAGGTTGGTGCCCTCGGCGAGGCCCGCCTGACCCAGCCCGGTGACGATCGGGAGCACCGCCGAGGGCGGCGTGGCCAGGTACATCACCCGCTGGTCCTGGGTGAGCAGCGCCTCCATCGGGCGCATGTCGGTGCCGTCGCCGCAGAGGTGGCGCAGCCGCGACGAGAACCGCTCCCACACCGCGTCCTCGAGGGTGTGCCGCGAGTTGGTGGCGATCGACTTCAGCGTGTGCACCCTGAAGTCGGCGTCGCCCCACTCCGCGAGCGAGTAGCCGATGAGGTTGCCGTGCTCGGGGAGCAGGCCCTCGCGCTCGAGGTTGTAGAGCGCGGGGAGCAGCCGGTGGGAGGCGAGGTCGCCGGAGCAGCCGACGACGACGATGTCCTGGTCGCGGGGCCTGCTGAGCCGGGGCTGGCCGTTGATCATCCGTGCATCTACCCCGAGGCCCGGCAGTGGAGTCAATGGTCATTTTGACTAGATCTTCCGGAAGTCCCAGGTCACCTCACGCTCCGGGACCAGCCGCAACCACACGTGCCTCCCGTCATGGGGGACGCCGTCGCCGCCGCCGTGGTACTTGGCCGCCATCAGCCGCTCGGGCTCCTCGAGCTCCGGGCAGGGGAGGCCGGTGCGCGGCTCCTCACCGACCACCTCGACGCGGCCGCCCAGCTCGACCCCGCGGAGCTCGGCGTAGTCGACCCCGGCGTCCACCACCACGGCGGCGGCGGGGTTGGCGCGCAGGTCGGCGTGGCGGCGGCTGCGGGTCAGCGAGTAGATCCACATCGCGTCGCCGTCCCACACAT
>JAQBPH010000180.1:0-3233 GCA_028287625.1 Chloroflexota bacterium
GGTCGGAGGGGAGATGGCCGCGGACACCGGCGCCGGCCGGGCCGTCAGGGTCACCTCGGCAGGGGCTGCGTCCGTGGCTGCGGCCTTCCGTCGCGGAGAGACTGTGCCGGTCACCGCCACCGCGGGCTCGCCCTCGTCGTCGCCGCCCGGCCCCGGCTCGCCCCGCACCGCGGCCTTCACCCGGTCGATGAGCCCGTGAGGTGCCGGGGCCGGCTGCGGGCTCGGCGGCGGGGCTGCGGTGGCGGGCGGCGCCGGCGGTGGAGCGGTGGCCAGCTTCTCGCCGGTGAACTCGAGGAACGAGCCGCAGTTGCTGCAGAAGTCCGTTCCGTCCTCGCTGCGATCGCCGCACTGGCGGCAGACGATCATGGGGACGTCACCTCGGCTGGCGGCATGGCGCTGCGCTCACCACAGGACCAGCACGTACCCGGAGCCACCCGGGAGCCCCGGCTGGCTGAGGCTGGTCGTCTGGTCACCCCCGGCGCCTCCGTCGGCCCGGACCGGGTCGAGGCTGCCGCGAGCCGGCGAACCCCCGGCCCCACCCTTGCCGCAGGCGGCGCCGGTGCTCGGGGCCTGGGGGGCGCCGGGTGCCGCCACTCCCGCGGCACGCTGGTCACCCATCACCGGCACTCCGGGGAGAAGGGTGAGGCTCTTCAGGATGCGGTCGATCGAGGCCAGCGGCGACCCGGCGTCGGCGGGCGACGCCGGTCGGGGCAGGATCAGCGGCGGGGGCGTGAGGGCGACGGGTGGCGGCCCCGCCGCGGTCGTCGTGCCCGGGAGACCCGGACCTCCCTTGCGAATGATGACGTTGGCCTTCGCCGGTCCGTTGCCGCCGCTGCCGCCCGTCCCGCCGGGCGTCGCCGGCGTCGCCGCGAGGCCGCCGAGGCCCCCCTCCGCCACGAGCGTCTCGCCGCCCACGACGCTCACCTTGGACGGTCTCCCGTCGGTCCCGCCGGCCGCGGCGGTCCCTCCGGCTCCGCCGGTCCCGAGGTCGACGGTGAGCACGGCAGGGGTGTTCGCCCGGTGCGGTGGCACGGGAACGATCGACCGGACGTACTCGCCGGCGCCGCCACCGGCCCCACCGAAGCATGGTCTGCTCACGTCGCTGGCATCGGTCGCGCCCGAGCCGCCCCCACCACCACCCCAGGCCTCGACGAGCACGTTCCTGACGTTGTCCGGCACGGAGATCTGCCCGCTCGAGGTGAACTCGGCGAGGCCGTTGATCCCGCCCGGCGTGGGCTGGAGCCCGACCAGGGTGTCACGCAGCTGCGCCAGCTGGGGCTGGAAGCTCTGGAGCACCTGGACACTGCCGGTGTCGAGGGTCGCGTTCTTCCCGTCGGCGCCCTTCGGGCCGGGATCACCCTGCTTCCCAGTGGCTCCAGGAGGTCCGTTGCGGCCCTTCTGATTCCACGCGATGAGCACCTCGTCCTTGCTGCAGGTCACGCTGCCGGGAGGGTTGACGGTGGTCACCGGAGGTGGGAGGAGCACCCTGACCTCGCCCGTGGGGTTGGCGCAGCCGAAGATGAGCCGGGGCGGTGCGTCGGGAGAGGTGGTGGTTGCGTTCGGATCCGGAGAGGGGGAGGGCGTGGACGTGTCGGCGTGCACCGTGACCAGGGTCAGGCCGCTGATGACCAGCGCCGCGCCTCCCGGTGACCACAGGCCACGCCGAAGCATGGTTCGCACGGGTGCGCGCATGACCGCTCCCTCCTCAGGACTGGGGCCCACCGCCCGGTGTCAATTCCGGCTCGGAGGCCACCCTCCTGATCCTGTGGCCGGGGCTCGCCCGTGTCGAGAGCCTTCCGGGCATGCTTTCGGGCACGGATGATTCCGGCCGCGACACCCTCACGCCGCCAGCCGGTGTGCACAGTCCGGCGGCCAAGCAGAGGACCATCAGCGGCGCGCCGCCCGCGCTCTCGCCATCGACGCCGCCCACGACTGGCGCCACTCGACGACGAGCTCCGACGCCCTGGCGCTGACGGCCGAGCCACCCTCGTCCTCGAGCACCCGATGGAGACGCTCGGACCGTGCACCCTGCGTGGCCTCCAGGACATCGCGGGCCGCGAGCACGGGCACCTGCATGAGCTGGGCAAGGATCAGGGCGTCGCTCGGCCGGGCGTCCACGCGGTGGACGACCCCTCGACCGTCCTGGGTGACGAGCTCGGCGTAGAACACGTCGCCGGCCAGGCGGCTGACGCGCACCTCGCGGACCCTCCCGCCCATGGCGGCCACCACCTGAGCGGTGAGGGCATGTGGTCCGGGGCGGGGCGCCTCGACCTTCTCCAGGGCCAGTGCCAGCCAGACGGCCTCCGCCTCCCCGACCCAGATCGGCAGACGCCGCTCCCCGTCCGTCTCGGCGAGGATCACGACGTGCGCGGCCGGCCAACCCTGTTCTGCGCCCTCCCGGACGCGGATCACGTCGCGGACGTCCATGCACACCGAGTCCTCGTAATCGGTCGTCGTCATCACCTCCGTCCTCCAGAGCCACCACAGGCGTCGCCGGAGCGCCGCACGTCCCTTGTGGAGGCGTGACTTCACCGCCCCCACCTCAATCCCGAGCTCCACGGCAGCCTCGGCGCACGTCATGCCGGCGAAGTACACGAGCGCCACCGCCCGGCGCTGGCCCGTGGGGAGCATGCTCACGGCCCCGCGGACCCGCTCCGCGACCTCAGCGTTGGCGAGCGCCTCCGCAGGGTCCGTGGCCTCGGCCACCGCACCCTGCCAGCGGACGCCGCCGGCCATCGCCTCCCACGAGCAGTGCGCGGCGCCGCGCGCGCGCAGCCGGCGCCGGCACAGGTTCAGCCCGATGCCGGCCAGCCACGGGCCGAAGCGCTCCGGCCTGCCCAGCCTTTCGATGCCGAGCATGGCGGCCAGGCATGCATCCTGAGCGACGTCCTCGGCCACGACCTCGTCTCGCAGCGCCCGCCGGCAGAGGGCCAGGAGAAGGGGGCGGTGGCGCTCCAAGAGCTCGGCCAGCGATCGCCGGTCGCCTGTGCGGGCAGCGTCGACGAGCAGGGCGTCGCTCACCTCGCCGCATGCCTGATGATGTTGCATGACACCCCATAGTCGCCGCCGGCGCCCGGGCGGTTACCTCATCCGGCCTGCGGCAGGGCTCACGGTCACTCCAGGTTGCCCACCGCACGGGCCAGGGCTGCATCCGCGGCGGTGGCCGCCGTCCGCAGCATGAGCCTGGACACGCCCGTGCCCTTGCGCACCCACTCACGATGAGCGCTGACGAT
>JAQBPH010000486.1:0-3451 GCA_028287625.1 Chloroflexota bacterium
CTGCTGGGCGGCCTGGTCGTGCTGCACCTGCGCCTGATCGCGCTGCTGCTGCCCCTGATCACGCTGCAGCTGTGCCTGGTCGCCGGCCAGCTGTGCGTTGGCGGCGGCGAGCCGACCCTGGTCCTGCTGGAGGGTGCCGAGGTCGGAGGCGAGCCGCGCCTGGTCGCGGTTGAGGGCGGCCTGGTCCCGGCTCAGGATCGCCTGGTCACGGCGCAGGATCACCTGGTCGCTGGCGAGGAAGCGCTGGTCCTGGAGCACGGTGGCGGTGTCCACCTGGACCGCCAGCGTGGTCTGGGCGACGGTGTGCTGCAGGGCGGTCTGGGCGGCCTCGAGGTTGTGCCGGGCGGTCTCGACGGCGTTGCCGCTGACGGTGTTGGCGAGGGTCGCCTGATCCTGCTGCAACCGGGCCTGCGCCTGGCGCAGCGCATCCTGCAGCGGGCCCGGGTCGATGCGCGCCAGCACCTGCCCCGCCTGCACGTGGTCGCCGACGTGGACGCCCACCTCGATGAGCTGCCCCGGCTGGCGGAAGCTGGCGTTCTGCTGGTTGACCGGCACCAGCGTGCCCGCCGCCCGCGCCACCACCCGCACCGTGCCCCTCCCGACCACCGCGGTGGCCACCCGGGTCGGCGGCGGAGCGCTGGGGCGGAGCAGGTCGACGGTCACCAGCAGCACCAGCAGCAGCGATGCGACGGTGAGCGCGACAACGCCGAGACGGCTGCGCGTCATCGCCGGCCGGCACCGGAGATCGGGGCCACCGTGGCACAAACATGACGGCGGTGCGGATCACCGTGAACCGCTGCCATGCCTCCCTTCCCGCCCCTCCCACCAGCGCGCTCGTGCGGCACCGGAGGGCTCCTCATCACGTCGGTCGCGGCCTGATGCCGAGAGCGGACAGTGTAGGAGATTCGAAGCGCCGGCTGCAATTGGTGCTCTTGATGTCGTGCGATAGTGTCCTTCCTGTCAGAAAGGCGGCGGCGGCACGGTGAGCAGCGCGCCTCCGCGCACGGCGGTGGGCGGGCGCAGCCCGCAGGCGCTCCAGGCGGTCGCGGGCATGCCGATGTCGGCGACCACGACGCGGCCGGCGCGCGCCCTGCCCGCGCGGGTCCACAGCCCGCTCTTGACCGCGGTGAGGGTGCAGGTGACCTCGGCGCGCACGCACGGCTCGTGAGCCTCCCCGGTGGTGGCGTCGAGCCCGCTGGGGACGTCGACGCTGAGCACCCGGGCGCCGTCGAGGGCGGCGATGACGCCGGCGTCGGGAGGGCGCGGGGCGCTGCGCAGCCCGGTGCCGAGCAGGGCATCGACACAGAGGTCGGCGACGGGCACCGTGGCGGAGAGCAGCGCGCTGAGCTCGCCGGCGGTCACCGTCACCCCGGCGCCGCGGGCGGCGCGCAGCTGCTCGACCACGGCGCCGCGCAGCCCCGCCTCCTCACCGGCCACCGCCGCCTCCACCGCGCAGCCCCAGGCGCGGAGGTGCCGGGCCGCGACCAGGCCGTCGCCGCCGTTGTTGCCGCGCCCCACGGCCACCAGCACCCGCGCCGGCCGGCGGCCGAGCATCCGCCAGGCGCAGCGCGCCACCTGCCAGCCGGCCACCTCCATCAGCATGAGGATGTCCACCCCGGCGGCGACCGCCGCGGCGTCGAGGGCGGCGAGCCGGTCGGCGGACAGCGCGCCGTATCGCCGCTCCGGCGAAGCCCCGCTCACGCGCCCCCACCCAGGGAGATGCGCACCGTGGCGCCCGCGCCCGGCCCCCCCAGCCGCGACGCGGGGCCGTCCCGGGCGGCGACCTCCAGGTGGCCGGCGCTGCCCGTCACCAGCGCGAGGCCGCCGCCGATCTCGGCGTAGGTGCGGGCCACCCGGCGGGTGCCGCCGCCGGTCCAGGACGCGGCCACCGGGGGGGCGCCGCCGAGGTCGGCGACCCGGGCGGTGGTGATGGCGTTGCCGAAGCGGTCGACCACGCACACCCGCGCGTAGAGCGCCGCGCCCACCCGGCGGGGGAGGGCGGCGGCGAGCAGCACCGGGTCGTGCGCCGGCGTGCCGCACTCCTCGAGGGTCGCGCCGGCGGCGAGACGGGCGGCGACCGGGGCGAAGAGGTCGCGGCCCGCGAAGGTCGGAGAGGCGCCCTCCGGGCAGGGAAGCGAGACGCAGGTGCGCTCGCGGGCCTCCTCCCAGAGCCAGGTGCAGAGGCCGTTGTCGGGCGCGACGCAGCGCACCCCGTCGACCTCGAGGGCGAGAGCGCGGCGGTCGGTGCCCACGCCGGGGTCGACGACCGCGCAGATCACCGTCCCGGCGGGGAAGGCCCGGGCCAGCGCCTTGACGTGGTAGGCGCCGGCGAGCACGTCGCCCGGCGGGACGCCGTGGGTGCCCACCGCCCAGCGCAGGCCGGGGTCGACCGACCACAGGGCGCCTCCGAGCGCCCCGGCATAGCTGTCATCGGCGCCGTAGTCGGTGACCAGCACCACGGCGTGGCGCGGCTCGGACATGGCCCTGTAGGGTAGGGCCGGTGAACGGCATCGATGTGGAGCGGCAGCTGGTGGCGGTCCAGCCCGCGGGCCCGCGGGCGCGGCGCCCGGCATGGGCGCTCGCCGTGGTCGTGGTCGCCGTGCTCGGCGTCGCCGCCGCCCTGGTGGTCGGCATCCGCGGCCTGCTCGGCAACCCGGTGCGCTCCACCGCAGCCGACGGCACCGCCCTGCTGGTGGGAAGCTTCGAGCCGCTGGCCTGCGCCGGCTGCAGCGCCCAGGGCTACGTCCAGGATGGGGCGCGCAGCGTCTTCGTCCGCCTTCCCGCGGGCTGCCCGGAGCCGGCGCGCGAGGCCCGGGTCGAGGTGCACGCCCGGCCCGCGCCCGACCTCGGCAAGCACGCCTTCCTCGCCGTGAGCTGCCCGGCCGGGTGATCCCGGTCCTCGAGGTGTCACCGGCGCTACCGGGCGAGCTCGCGTGGCTCTCCGAGCTCACCGTCGCCGCCTACCGCGCGGTCGCGCCGATGCCCGACAGCTACGCCGCCGAGCTCGCCGACGTGCGCGGCCGCGCCGCCGACCCGGGGGCGGTGGTGCTCGCCGCCCGCATCGACGGACGGGTGGTGGGCGGCGCCACCGTGGTGCTCGACCCGGGCTCGCCGCTCGCCGAGCTGCTCGAGCCGGGGACCGCGGGATTGCGGATGCTCGCCGTCGACCCCGCGGCCCAGGGCGCCGGGGTGGGGCGGGCGCTGGTCGAGGCCACCCTCGAGCTCGCCCGGCGGCGGGGGCTCCGCCGGCTCTCGCTGCACACCCACGCGGTCTTCGAGCGGGCCCGGGCGCTCTACGAGTCGATGGGCTTCGAGCGCACCCCCGAGCGCGACCTGCGGATGTCCGGCGGCCTGCATCTGCTGAGCTACGTGATGGACCTGGCGTAGCGCCGGGAGAGCGGGTTCTGAGGGCCACACGGCCGGTCGAGTCGCCGGAATTCTCCGGGCCGGT
>JAQBPH010000534.1:0-3630 GCA_028287625.1 Chloroflexota bacterium
CGGTCGGTGCGCAGCACCGTCCCCGGAGGGCCGGCGTCGTCGCCACGCGAGAGCGGCTCGCCGGCGAGCAGGCGCACCTCGGTGCCCCCCAGCGGGGCGGTCACGCCCGGCCAGGGGTCGAGCCCGCGGACGCGGCGGTCGACCTCGGCCGCGCCCATGTCCGACCAGTCGACGCGACCGTCCTCCCGGCGCAGCCGGGGGGCGAGGGTGGCGGCGCCGTCCTGCGATGTGGCCGTCACGGTGCCGGCCTCGAGCCCGGCGAGCACCTCGACCAGCAGGTCCGCGCCCATGGCGGCGAGCCGCCCGGTGAGCTCGGGGGCGGTCTCGGTGGCGGCGATCGGAGTGGCGCGCATCGCGTACACCGGGCCGGTGTCCATGCCCGCGTCCATGCGCATGATCGAGACGCCGGTCTCGGCGTCGCCGGCGAGGATCGCCGCCGCCACCGGCGACGCCCCCCGCCAGCGGGGCAGCAGCGAGCCGTGGACGTTGACACCGCCGAGCCGCGGACCCTCCAGCAGGGCGACGGGCAGGATCTGGCCGTAGGCGGCGACGACCAGGGCGTCGAGGCCGAGGTCGAGGAGCTCGGCGGTGGCCGCGGGCTCGCGGATTCGCGGCGGCTGCAGCAGCGGCAGGCCGCGCTCGCGGGCGAGGTCGCCGACCGGGCGCGGTGCGGGACGGCCGCGGTCGCCGGGGCGCTCCGGCTGGGTCACCACCGCGGCGACGTCACAGCCGGCCGCCAGGCACGCTTCCAGCGAGGGGACGGCGAAGCCCGCGGTGCCGAGGAATGCGATGCGCAGCGCCACCGGCCCTAGACGGCCAGGGTGACCGCCTCGCCCTCCTCGGTCGCCTCCTCCTCCTCGCTGTCCACCGCCACCGGGCGGAGGGTGTCGATGCTGGTCAGCCTGTCGATGAACAGCACACCGTCGAGGTGGTCGATCTCGTGCAGGATGGCGCGCGCGAGCAGGCCCTCGCCCTTGATGCGCACCTCCTTGCCGTTGCGGTTCAGCGCCTTGATGGTGACCTTGTCGGCGCGGGCCACCTCTCCGACGAAGCCCGGGACGCTGAGGCAGCCCTCGAGGCCGATCTGCTCGCCCGAGGTGCGGACGACCTCCGGGTTGGCGAGGGTGTAGAGCTGGTTGTCGACCTTCATCACGATGACCCGCAGCTGCACGTCCACCTGGTTGGCGGCGAGGCCCACCCCGGGGGCGTCGAGCATGGTGTCGACCATGTCGTCCATCAGCCGGCGCACCGAGTCGTCGACCTTGGGCACCCGCCTGGCCTTGAGCCGGAGGCGGGGATTGTCTTTGGTGATGATCTCGAGAAGCGCCACGCTGAACCTCACAGGGCGGGATCGACGTCGATGCTCCAGCCCCGGTCTGTCGGAAGATGGGGGAGGGCTTCCTGGAGAGACGCCCCCCGCACCGTGATCTGCCACCGATACTCGCCGCGAAGGCGGTGCAGGAACGCGGGCGTCGGCCCGAGGACGTCGACTCCCGAGCCGGGGGTCAGTGTACCAGACAGCTTTTCGGCGGCCTTGCGGGCACGCCGCTCCGCCTCGGCGTCGTCGCGGTGCGCGCAGGTGCAGACGCAGAGCCGGCTGTAGGGCGGGAACCCGGTGGCGCGGCGGATGCGGATCTCCTCGTGGGCGAAGCCGAGGTAGTCGTGCCCCAGCGCGTGACGCACCGCGTAGTGGCCGGGGCTGTAGGTCTGCAGGATCACCCGCGCGGAGTGCTCGCCCCGGCCGGCGCGCCCCGCCACCTGGGTGAGCAGCGAGAACGTGACCTCGCCGCTGCGGTAGTCGGGGAGGTGGAGGGCGGTGTCGGCGTTCACCACCCCCACCAGCCGCACCCCGGCGAGGTCCCAGCCCTTGGTCACCATCTGGGTGCCGATCAGGCAGTCGGCGTCGCCCCGGGCGAAGGTGTCGTAGATCTCGAAGTAGGTGTCGCGCCGCTGGACGGTGTCGCGGTCCATGCGCAGCAGGCGCAGGGAGGGGAAGCGCTCGCGCACCACCCGCTCCAGCCGCTCCGTGCCCATCCCCAGCGCCCGGATGGCGAGCGAGCCGCAGGCCGGGCACTCCCGGGGCGGCGGCCGCGAGGCGCCGCAGTAGTGGCAGGCGCAGAGGCCGCGACCCTGGTGGAAGACCAGCGCGACGCTGCAGTTCGGACACCCCAGCGGCTCCCCGCAGGACCGGCAGACGATCACCGTGGCGGTGCCGCGCCGGTTGAGGAAGAGGATCGACTGCCCCCCGGCCTCGGCGCACTCCGCCAGGGCGCGCTCCAGGGAGAGCGACAGCGGGCTGCGGTTGCCGGCGCGCAGCTCCTCGCGGAGGTCGACCACCTCGATCGGCGGCATCCGCCGTCCGGCGATGCGGTCGGGCAGGGTGGCGAGCTCGAGGTCGCCGCCGTGGGCGCGGAAGAAGGTCTCCAGCCGGGGCGTCGCCGAGCCCAGCACCACCGCGGCGCCGCACAGACGGCCGAGCTCGAGGGCGGTCTCGACGGCGTGGTAGCGGGGCACCCGGTCCTGCTTGTAGGCGGAGGCGTCCTCCTCGTCGACCACCACGACCCCGAGGTCGGTGATCGGCGCGAACACGGCGCTCCGCGAGCCCACCACCACGTCGGCCCCGCCCTCGCGCACCCGCCGCCAGGTGGCGGCGCGCTCCGCGTCGGTGAGCCCGGAGTGCATCAGCGCCACCCGTCCCGGGAAGCGGGCGGCGAACCGGCGGATGGTCTGCGGGGTGAGGCTGATCTCGGGCACCAGCACCAGCGCACGGCGGCCCGCCGTGAGCGCCGCGGCGATGGCGACGAGATAGACCTCGGTCTTGCCGCTGCCGGTGACCCCGCGGAGCAGCAGGCGGTGGTGGCGGCCCTCGGCGATCGCCTCCAGCAGCGGCGCGGCCGCAAGGCGCTGCGCCTCGGTGAGCGGCGGCGGGGTCTCGGCCTCGCCGGTCTCGGCGGCGGCCTGCGCGCCCCGCGAGGTGGTGCGCGGCCCTCGCTTCCGTCCCCGGGGGCGGGCGGCGCGCACCCCGGCGGGAAGCATCGCCTTCACCACCTCGCCGAGCGGCGCCCGGTAGCGCTCCGCCACCCAGCGGGCGAGCTCGACCAGGTGGGGGAGCAGCGGAGGCGGCTCGTCCAGCACCTCGAGGATGGCCCGCGCCTCGAACTCGGTGGTGGCGAGCCGCGCGACGATGTGGCCGATCACCTCGCGCTCGCCGAAGGGCACCCGCACCCGCGCGCCGGGCACCGCGCTCAGGTCGAGGTCGGCACCGACCGCGTAGGTGAAGGTGTCGCGCGGCAGGATGGAGCGGAGCTCGGGGACGACGGCCGCGTAGCCGGAGATCTCGGGCACGTGGCGAGTCTGACAGGCGAACATGAGTTCGAGGCGGGGCAGACGTGCGGTTCTGGCACCGGGGAGGGTGCCAGGCCGACGTGCCGTGGTGAGGTGCTCGGCGGATCTGCGGCCGGGTGGAGATGCTCGGCCGATCTGCCGCCGGGCGGAGATGCTCGGCCGATCAGCCGCCGGGTGGAGTTACTCGGCCGATCTGCCACCGGGTGGAGTTACTCGGCCGATCTACCGCCGGGTGGAGATGCGCGGCGGTTCTGCCGCCGGGTGGAGTTGCTCGGCCGATGTGCC
>JAQBPH010000570.1:0-8727 GCA_028287625.1 Chloroflexota bacterium
CGCCTGGCGCTCGACGCCCGCGGCGGTGGCCACCGCCGCTCCCGCCGCTCCCGCGGCCACCGCCGCCCGCGTGCCCATCGCCGCGCTGCTGGTGGTCGGCGTGCTCATCGCCGGCTGGGCGCTGACCTTCTCGACCGCGCGCGCCGTGGTGGTGCTCCCCGTCGTCGCCCTCTACCTGCTGGTGACCGCGGCCCGCTCCGCGACCGCGCGCATCGACCACGCCGTCGAGGCCGTGCTCCTCGGCGCCGGCTTCGTGCTCGCCATCGGCGGCCGCCTCGTCGCCGCCTGGACCCTGGGCTGGGTGGCGGTCTTCCTCACCCTGCTCGAGGTCGCCGGGCTCTCACTCGGCTCGGTGCTCATCCGGGGCTGACGCCCCTGGGGAGCGGACAGGAGGGCGGCGGCTGGTGGCCACCGCCCTCCACGCATCTCCGACGCGACGTCAGGCCCGAGCCACGTCGGAGGTAGCGGCGGACTGTGCCTGGAGCATGTGGAAGAGGAGGATCAGCTCGCTGAGCGCGAGCGGCTCGCTGCGCTGCCCGGGCTCGATCTGTCCGAGGGTGCTGGGCAGGTCGCCGGCGACCTCCAGGCCGCTCCAGATGTGCTTCTCGACCTCGCGGCTCATCTCCCGCGGGGCGCGGCTGTCGATGTACAGGGCGTCGACGGGCTTGCCGTCCTCGTCGCGCAGCAGGCTGAGGTGCAGCGCCAGCCGGGTGTCGTCGGCGAGCACCGCGGACAGGTCGGGGTGGGGGATGGTGGGACGAAGCAGCAGCGTCGCGCTGAGGGAATCGCCGGGGTCCGCCCCGTCGGCGGGGTGGAAGCGCACGACGATGTCCGCGTTGGAGCGCTGGGGCCGGATGTACGCCGCCGACTCCGGCTCACGACGCTCCAGCTCGGCGAGCACCTGCTCGGGCGAGTAGCCGCGCTTGCTGGTGTCACGGCGCACCTTCCACTGGCGCCGGATGTCCTCGGGCGGATCGAGGTAGACGGTGACGTCGAAGCAGGCTCGCGCCATCTCGCTGTGCAGCGGCAGCAGCCCCTCGATGATCACGAACTCGCGGGGCTCGATCCGCTCCTGGCGGCCGAACGTCCCCGTGGCGTGGTCGTAGACGGGCTTGAGGATCGGCTGCCCCGTGGCCAGCAGGTTGAGGTGCTGCTCCATGATCTCGATGTAGTTGCACTCGGGATGGAGCGGCGTGAAGGGGAGCGACTTCCGCTCCTCGCGGTCGTAGCGGTGGTAGTCGTCGACGCAGACGCCGGTGACCCGGTCGGGGCCCAGGGCCTCGACCAGCCCGGCGGTGAGGGTCGTCTTGCCCGCGGCGCTGTCCCCTGCGATGGCGACCATGACCGGCCGTGGCCCGGAGTCCTCGGCGACGGATCCGGTCCGGGTCGTGGGGATGAGCGTGTCCGGCATGCGAAAGCGCCTCTGACAGGATGGGGCGCCCCCGACGCGACCTGACGGCGCGGTCCGCCCCACGTACCCTGACGACACTGACAGACACTCGGGTTCAGTGTCAAATGATAATTTGCTTTCTATTCATAAGTTCAGACTGATGAGACGTTCCGCCGCCGCCTCCTCCGTTCGGGGAGGAGCAGGGCGAGCGGGACGCCGAGCGCGGTCAGCCCGGCGGTGAGGAGGAAGACATCCCCCAGCGCGTTCGCGAAGACGTCGAGCTGGAGGGCGTTGTACAGGTACAGCAGCCCGCGCGGCCCCTGGGAGGCGATCTGCTGCAGCAGGGGGAACCCGGGGTCGACGGCGGGGAGCAGGGCGGCGCGGTCGGCGAACTGCTGGGCCTCGTGGCGGGTGAGCACCGCGCCCAGGATGGCGAGGCCGAAGGCCGACGCGACCCGCTGCACGATGTTGTTGATGGCGCTTGCCCGGCTGACCAGGTGGGCGGGCACCGCCGACAGCGAGACGGTGACGATGGGCATGAAGGCCATGCCCATGCCCAGGTTGCGGATCGCCAGCCAGAGCATGAACTGCCCCCGCGAGGTGGAGACCGAGATGCCGTGCATCAGGTAGGTGGACGTGGTCAGCAGCAGGGTCCCCACCGCCGCCGGCCAGCGCGCGCCGATGCGGTCGTAGAGCCAGCCCGACAGCGGCATCATCACCACCGTGACCAGCGCCGGGGGGAGCATGGTGAGCCCGGTCTCGAACGCGCCCAGCCCCTGTCCCTGCTGGAGGAAGAGGGGGATGAAGAACAGCGCGGCGAAGAGACCGTTGGAGAGCAGCGCCACCAGGATCGCCGCGACCGTGTAGGTGCGTGATCGGAAGACGCGGAGGTCGAGCAGGGGCTCGTCGGTGGAGAGCTCGATGACCACGAAGAGCGCCAGGCTGAGCACCCCGAGCACCAGCAGCAGGCGGACCCCGTAGGAGTCCCAGTGCCACCGCTCGCCCTCGGAGAGGCCGAGGAGCAGCGCGAACAGGCCGACCCCGATGCTCGCCCAGCCGGCGACGTCGAGCCTCCGCCCCGGGGCGGCGGGGAAGCGTGGCAGCACCATGTACGAGAACAGGGCCCCGGCCAGCCCGATGGGGACGTTGATGTAGTAGATCAGCCGCCAGTTGACGTACTCGACCAGCCAGCCGCCGAGGGTCGGGCCGATCGCCGGCGCGAAGATGACCCCGAGCCCGTACACCCCCATCGCCGTGCCGATGCGCTCGCGCGGCACCAGCCGGTAGACCATCGCCTGGGAGACGGCGGGGAGGAGCCCCCCGCCGACGGCCTGGAGGATGCGGAACACGATCATCTCGTTGACGCTCACCGACAGGCCGCAGAGCGCGGAGCCGGCGACGAAGAGCAGCAGGGCGACGTTCTGGACCCGGTCGAGGCCGTAGCGGTCGCCCAGCCACCCGCTCACCGGCACCACCACGCCGAGGGCGAGCGTGTACCCGGTGGCGATCCACTCCGCCTGGTCGAACGAGGCGCCCAGCTCCGCCTGGATGGTGGGGATGGCGACGTTGACGATGCTGGTGTCGAGCACCGCCATGAAGCTGCCGATCATCACCACGCTCAGCGGCAGCAGCCACCCCCGGTCGGGCGCCTGGCCGGCGGCGGGCGCGACCGCGGTGCGCGAGCGCGGGCGCGGCCGGCGGGGCGGCTGCCGGCGTCGCACCGGCGGCGCCGGCCGGCGGGTGGGGGAGGGTGGAGCGGTGCCGCTGCGCGGGGCGCTCATGGCGGCCCGGCTACCCGGCCCCCGCGGCGGTGAACCGGGTTCACTGCGATCGCGAGTTTCGCCACCCGCCCGGCGGCGGTAGGGTCCCGGCGACATGCGCCTGCACAGGGGTCTCAGGACACCGGCGGACGGCCGCCCGCTCGACGCGGTGACCCTGCTGGAGAGGCTGGGACTGGCGATCGAGATCGCCCTCTACGTGGCCGGCGGGTTCTTCCTCGTCGCCGCCGCGGTGATCGTGCTCATCGAGGCCGTCCCCGCGCTGTGGCAGGGTGGCAACCCGTCGGCGCGGGTGTCGCTGATCCTCGACCGCGTGCTCCTCGTCTTCGTGCTCGTCGAGGTGTTCCACACCCTCCGCTTCGCGATCGCGCGGCAGGAGCTGCGCGCCGAGCCGTTCCTGATCGTGGCGCTGATCGCGGCGGTGCGGCGGTTCCTGGTGGTCACCGCCGGCACCGCCCCGATCACCCAGCGCGACTCGCTCGTCGAGCTGGCGCTGCTGCTCGCCTTCATGGTCGCCTCGGCGTACGCCCTCTACCTGGTGCGTCCCCGCCAGGCCTGAGCCGGGGGGCGCGGGGTTTCCGCCGGAGCGTGCCCGGGTAGCTGTCGCGCATGCCGCCCCAGCAGGCACCCAGCGGTGACGTGGCCCTGGCTCGCGCCATCCGGCTCGCCCTGGAGCTGGACCCAGAGGTTCCCGAGGGGATCGCCGTGGAGGTCGAGGACGGCCACGTCACCCTCCGTGGAGAGGTGCACTGGGATCACGAGCGTCGCGAGATCGAGCGGGTGGTGCGCGCCGTCCCCGGCGTGCGTGGGATCACCGACCTGCTCGTCCTCGAGCCTGCCCCGCCCGAGGAGGTGCTGCCCCCGCACCACCGCCTGCGCGCCCGAGAGGGCGGCTGGGTGGCGCGCGAGGACGTTCTCGCCGAATGTGAGCGGTACTTCGAGGGGCTGATCCTGCAGGCCCGCACCGCCCCCACCCGGCGGCTGCGCGACCTCGCCGCCGGCCTCGCCGCCGACCTCGAGCTGGAGCGCTGGGATCCGGCGCAGGACCGCTGGGTGCCGGCCCGCGACCCGGTCATCGACCGGATGCGGCAGGAGTACGGGTTCAGCGCATGACCGACGCCGCCGTCGCCGACCGCATCCAGTTCGCCTTCACGGTGATGTTCCACTACCTGTTCCCCATCACCACCATGGGGCTGGCGCCGCTGCTGGTGCTGCTCACCACCCTGCACCTGCGCACCGGCGACGACCGATATGGCCGGGCGGCGCAGTTCTGGGGACGGATCTTCGCCATCAACTTCGCCGCCGGCGTGGTCACCGGCATCCCCATGGAGTTCCAGTTCGGGACCAACTGGGCCTCGTTCTCGGCCTTCACCGGCAGCGTGATCGGACAGACCCTGGCGATGGAGGGGATCTTCGCCTTCTTCCTGGAGTCCGGCTTCCTCGCCGTCTTCCTCTTCGGAGCGGGGCGGGTGTCGCCGGTGCTCCACTGGCTGTCCTCGGTGCTGCTCGCCGCCGGGGCGCTGATCTCCGGCTTCTTCATCACCGCCACCGACGCCTGGATGCAGCACCCGGTCGGCTATCGCGTCGCCCACGGCCGGGTCGAGCTCACCAGCCTGTGGGCGCTGATCACCAACCCCTTCGCGTATTGGCAATACCTTCACGTCATCAACGGCGCCTTCCTCGCCGGCTCGATGCTGATGGCCTCGATCGGCGCCTTCTACCTGCTGCGCGGCCGGCACACCGGCTTCGGGCGCCTGTCGGTGCTGATCGGGCTGACCCTGGGCACGGTGTTCTCGATCACCCAGATCTTTCCCACCGGCGACATGAACGCGCGCAACGTCGTGCACTACCAGCCGGTCAAGCAGGCCGCCTACGAGGGGCTGTTCCGCTCCCAGGCGGACGCGCCCATCGCCATCATCGGCATGCCCTCGACCGAGCAGCACCGCCTCCTCGACCCCATCGAGGTGCCCGGGCTGCTCAGCTTCCTCAGCTACGGCGAGGCGCAGAAGACGGTGCCGGGGCTGGACCGCTTCCCGACCGACTCCTGGCCACCGGTGCAGGTGACCTACTACGCCTACCACATCATGGTCGGGCTGGGGACGATCTTCCTCGCGCTGCTGGGCCTCGGCGTCCTGCTGGCCTGGCGGCGCCGGCTGTTCGGGTCGCCCTGGTACCTGTGGCTGCTGATGCTGGCGCTGCCCTTTCCGTACATCGCGAACGAGGCGGGATGGGTGGTGACCGAGGTGGGGCGCCAGCCCTGGCTGGTGTGGGGCCTGATGCCGACCTCGAGGGGAACCTCGCCGACGGTCGAGGCGGGAGAGACCATCTTCACCCTGCTCGGCTTCGCGGGCATCTACAGCGTGCTGATCGCCGGCGTGGTGTTCCTGCTGGGCCGGCAGATCGTGCTCGGACCCGACCGCAAACCGGCGCCGCGGCGCCGGCTGGTGCGGACGCGGTGATGGAGAGCGTCTGGTTCGCGGTCATCGTCTTCGTCCTCACCGTGTACACCGTGCTCGACGGCTTCGACCTGGGTGTGGGCCTGCTCCATCCCTGGGCGGCTCGCACCGAGCCGGAGCGGCGCACCGTGCTGGCGTCGATCGGCCCGGTGTGGGACGGCAACGAGGTCTGGCTCATCGCCTTCGGCGGCCTGCTGTTCCTCGCCTTCCCCCGGGTGTACGCGGCGGGCTTCAGCGGCTTCTACCTGCCGCTCATGATGGTGCTCTGGCTGCTCATCGGCCGCGGCATCGCCATCGAGTGGCGTCACGGGCTCGACGACCCGATGTGGAAGGCGCCGCTCGACCTGCTCTTCTTCGCCTGCAGCGGCCTGCTCGCCCT
Source organism: Chloroflexota bacterium (assembly GCA_028287625.1). Lineage (GTDB taxonomy): Bacteria > Chloroflexota > Dormibacteria > Aeolococcales > Aeolococcaceae > CF-96. Next base: position 6,004 of record JAQBPH010000570.1, read on the forward strand.
GCTCTTCGGGCTGGCGGTCGGCAACGTGGTGCGCGGCGTGCCCCTCGACCCGCAGGGCTACTACCAGGGCCTCTTCGCCTGGATGCTCAACCCCTATGCGCTGCTGATCGGCGCGCTGAGCCTGACCCTGCTCGCCCTCCACGGCGCCAACTGGCTGGCGCTCAAGACCGAGGGGACGCTGCAGCAGCGCGCCCGCGGCATCGCCCGGTGGCTGCTCCGGGTGCTCACCCCGGTGCTCGCGCTCGCCACCCTCGCCACCTTCGGGGTCCGTGCCGGCATGCTCCACAACTACCGGGCCGCGCCCGCCCTGCTGGTGGTGCCGCTGCTCGTGGCCGGGACGGTGGCGGCGCTCTGGCTCTACCGGAGCCGCGATCACGATCTCGGCGCGTTCGCCTGCTCGAGTGGCCTCATCGCCGGCCTGGCCGCGGCCACGGCGATCGGCCTCCACCCCTACCTGCTCCCCTCCGAGCCGCTCCCCGAGCGCGGCCTGACCATCGCCAACGCCGCCTCCAACTCCCACTCGCTGGCGGTGGGCCTCCTCTGGCTGAGCTTCGGGCTGACCGTGGTGGTCAGCCACATGCTCTTCGTCTACGCCCTCTTCCGCGGGAAGGTCGCCGAGGGCGGTCAGGAGCCCTCGGACACCGAGTACGTCTAGCGAGGCTCCGCCTCAGACCGACGAGGTGTAGACCCCAGGCGGCCGGTAGGCTCCGGGCGCGGAAACCGGGACGGGTAGCGCCCCGTTCATAGGACCGTCGAGCGGTCAGTAGGCCGGTGTGGCCGCTCGCGCCAAGAGTCCACCATGACCCTACCACGGTCGGTCGCCGAGGTCCTCGGCAAGCACGTCACCTTGGAGGTCGAGAGCATCGACCGCATGTACCTCAACGCCTACGTCCCGCCGTCACATCCCGGCAAGACCTCCTCTTCATGCCATCAGAAATCGTTTTGGATCATCTGCATGTTCACAGTGTCGCCGGTGAAGTTGTCTTCGTTGATGGGCGAAATGGCGAAATACGGCGCGTGCAGGTCGTGCCACCACTGCGGCATCGAGGCCCCCCACCAGGTAAAACCGACGATCGGGCCAGCGTTGGCCTCGAAGTAGGCGATGAAATCTGCCCAGGCAGCGGATGCGTCTGGGTTGCCGGCATAGATGCCGAGTTCGCCGAGATAGATCTTGTAACCCTGGGCTGTCGCTTCGTCCAGTGCCACAGCGATGTGGTCGCGCACCGCCGTAACGGACGTTATGTCGTCCGCCAATCCGCCCTCCGTCGCGTCGAGATATGTGTGCACTTCGGCCACGACATTGTTCGCGGGATCAACAATCGGAGCGCCTGGTCCATTCGTGTTCAGCCATCCGTAGGCATTTGAATGCGGCGTCGGATCGGTATCGTAGTAGTCCCGCGTCCACCCACTCGCGGCGGTGTAACCGTTGCCCTGCACGAAGATGCGCTGGGTTGACCCCGCATTGCGGATCGCCGTGATCGCGGCCTGAGCCGATGCCCACCACGACATCGTGGACATGCTGTTCGGCTCATTGACGAGTCCATAGGAGACTAGCAGATTATCCTTGAAGTTGGCAACCATCTTTGCCCAGAAATCAGCAAAGGCTGCGGTCGGAACCTGCACCGTGCCGACCAGATCTCCTCGCCACCTTGCGCCACCTACTTTAGCTTTATCGCCTCGCACCCCTGGCTCCGCCTGCCACGGCTCGATGATGACCGGCGCACCCTGCACGTTGGTCGCGTAATCGACGATACGCTTGTAGTTGTCGAAGTAGGCCTGGTAGTTGCCGTTGTCGGCGTAAGGTATTGTGTCCCCCAGATGCGGTTCCATGCCTTCCCACGAAAACAAGAAGCGGAACGCTGTCATGCGTTTGGACACGAAGTAGTCGATCAGGCGTGTGTCGTACACAGGATAATCCTGACCAGGTATGGGCCCGATGTCCTGATTGTAATTGAAGTACGCCATTTCCATACAGGTCAGGGTGGTGCCCCGGAAGGTCGGTACCTCCATCTCCGCATCCTGAGGCTTCTCGCTTCCCTTCGGCATGGGCTGCGGCGCAACGCCTGCAGCTTCCTGAGGCTGATCTTGACCTGGCATGGCGAGATTCCTCCTTACCTGCGACAGTCGTCGCCACTCGCAGGAGGAACCACTTCCTTCCGGTCCGGGGCATGGCCATCATCTGGTTCAGGGGCGCCACGACTCAAGGGATAGTCGTACACCCAGAGTGCGCATTGCGACCGGAGAACCGCTCGTCCTCACTACGAGTTCGCGAAGTCCTCGCTGTGGCTCTACAGCGCCGTGTGGCTCTGGTACATCACCGTCCATGGCTCCAGACCGACGTGGGTGTCGACCCCCTGGTACGCCCGCAAGCAGCCCCCATCCTTCGCGGATGCGCTGGCAGCTCTGCGCGCTGCGCTCTGACGCTCGACCATTTCGGTGACTCCTGGCGCGGCGCCACTTCCCCCGAAAATCATCGACAGCATCGTCGAGGTCCTGGCCGCCGCCGCGTAGGAGATCACCCACACCTCACCGCCCCGCAGCCCGCCCCCGAACACGGTGCGAAATTCCACCGGTAGAGACGAGGCGACAAAGGGCGACGGTCGGCTGGAAGGTACAGCCTCCTGTCCATCGCCGATGAGGGTGGCCAGCCGTGGCGGCTCCAGCTGCGCTGGTCCTCATGCGTTCGCCCTCTCCGCCAGACTGTGCTGCCCGAAGTCTACCCGT
>JAQBPH010000573.1:0-3926 GCA_028287625.1 Chloroflexota bacterium
CAGCTCGACCGCTACCAGGCGATGGCGCTGCTCGTCGCGCTGCGGCTGCTCCACCCGATGACCCCCGACCACAGCCCGGCCGTCGTCGGGGCCTATGCCGAGCTCGCCCGCGCGCTCCACAACCCGCTGGTCACCCGGGTCGTGGCGGCGACGATCGAGGCGACCGAGGAGAGGCCGCCGAACCCGCAGCGGCGTCAGATCGAGCGCATCGTCATCGACGGCCTGGTGCAGGGGCGCGTCGTCGAGATCACGTACACCGACGCCAGGGGCCAGGCGTCGCGGCGTGCGATCCGGCCGTACTTCCTCGAGCCGCGGCCCGAGGGGCGCACCGTCTACGTGTTCGCCCTCGACGAGAGCTCGCGCGAGGTCCGCTCCTTCCGCATCGACCGCATCGGGGAGGCACGGCTGCTTCCCAGCGCCTTCCAGGTGCCCGAGGACTTCGACATCGACTCCCTGGTCGCGGGCTCGTGGGGGATCTGGCAGGGTCCCGGCCGCGACGAGGTGCTGCTGCGCTTCGCGGCGGAGGTGGCGCGGCGGGTGCGCGAGACCGTCTGGCACAGGAGCGCGCAGCTCACCGACCTCGGGGACGGCGGCATCGAGATGCGCCTGGTCGTCGCCAGCGAGGTGGAGATGCGGCCCTGGGTGCTGGGCTGGGGGGCGAACGTCGAGGTGCTCGGCCCCGCGTCGCTGCGCGAGCACATCGCCGAGACCATGCGACGCGGCGCCGAGATCTACGGCGGCGACAGGTAGCTGTCGCCCGGAGGCGGCATGGTGGCGCGACGTCCCCGCCGGGGGCGATCCGCCGAGGCCGCCATGGAACACGACGCCGCAGCACTCCTCGTCGACCTGATCGCCCGGCTCGTCCCGGGCCACCCGGTGCCGGGAACGGCGGGGGAGTGGATCGTCCCGCTCGCCGAGCGGCCGGGGCGCCAGGGGTGGGCACCGGCGGAGCTCCACGAGGAGGACGGCGCCGTCGCCGCCGAGCACCGGCCCCCGCGGCCGGGCCGCATCGTCGTCGTCAACGGGTCGGATCGGGCTGTCGTGGTCTATGCGGGCGCTGTCCTCCGCGGTGGCCTTGCCGATCGCGCCGTGGTGCGCACGGCGCTCGTCCCCGGGAGGGCGGGGAGGGTGGTGAGGGTCGAGGCGCTGGAGCCGCGCTGGTGGCCGTCGGGCCCGCTGGTCCCGGATGGGACGGTGGAGCCGCTGAGAGCCGGCCTTCTCGAGCTCGGTGACCGCCGCGGCGTGCCGGCGGCCCGTGCGCGCACCGCGATGTGGTCGGCGCACCGCGACCCCGCAGAGGTGGCGGCAGCCCCCGGCGGCGGCCCGGGAGGCTGGATCGCCGTCCTGGCCCGCCGGGTGGTCGCGGCCAGCCTGCACCCTCCCCGCCGGCCCCCGACAGCCGGAGCGGCGCCCCCGTCGGAGGAGGGCGTCCGCCCGCCGACGCCGGGGTCCCCTCGGGTCACGGACCTCGCCCACGCCTTCCTCCACCGCCTCCTGACGGAGGTCGAGTGGGCCGGACCAGGGCCGGAGCTGACCGGCGGAGCCCTCGACGACGTCGCCCTCAGGCTCACGCCGCTGGGCGGCTCCGGCGCCCACCTCACCGCCGCCCTCCTCTCGGACGACCTCTCCGTCGCCGCGGTCAGGAGGCCTTGACGTACGCTTATAGTACGTATAATCTACGTACTGTTTACGCTTCATCGACACACCACGGGCTCGGAAGAGCCTCGCGGCGGCGCCGAGGGAGCCGATCCACAGACGAGGAGGACGGCACGATGGCCAGGATCGAAGTTCGAGAGCAACGGGCCACCAGGGGGCTCGTCACACTCGGCACCGGCTTTTGCATGGCTGTGGCGCTCGGTCTCCTCCTGCCCGTCAAGGGAGGCCTGGATCAGCCCTCGCGCCCGGAGCTGTCGCGTCAGGAGGCCGCCGCGCGTCAGCAGGCCGATCTGGACAGCGCGTGGAGACCGTGGGTCACCGGTGCGGAGAACCTCATGGTGGTCTCACTCTGCGTGACCGCGTCGTTCGGGATCGCCGGCATGGGTCTGGCCGGGGTCCGCCTGTTCGTCCGCGGTCGGCGCCCGACAACGGGAGGGCTCTCCAGCGGCAACCAGGAGGTGAGAGATGACCGGCCTCAGCCCCAGGGGTCGGACCGGACCGGTTCGGGGCCCGCGGCGACCCGGCCGCGGTCCGACCAGAGGCCGCCGCAGGGCCTGGACATGACTCCGCTGCACGCCGGCGCTGCATGGAGGGCGACCGGACAGCGCGCAGCGACCACTCCGCTCGAGTCCGGTGAGCTCCTGTGGCCGACGGTCGCCTAGCCAACGCCACCACGGAGATGTGGATCGGAACCGAGGAGCCCATTCACGGGAGGCCTGGTGCGAATGCCAACCGTACTGACAGCCCCGCCGGCGGCGTGGCCTTCTCAGACCGTGCGGTCATGGAGGTCACGTGGACGTAGCCGGATCTGAGCGGGCGGGGCTCGGTGCCCGAAGAGGGCCTGGGCCCCGCCCTTCTCCGGCGTGAGCGACGACCCCGAGGCCTGGTCGACCCTGGGCCGGGCAGGCTTGACAGCTGTGTGCTGCCTACGTAGATTGTGCGTAAATTGTGCATCTCTTATGGAAGTCTTAGGAGGATCTCGCGTGCCTGACGTACCGCCGGCTACTGTGGAAACCCCGGCCGTTGCCAGGGTCAGCGTCAACCTTCCATTGAAGGTTTGGGAAGCCCTGGAGGAGATCGCGAAGCAGGATCAGATCTCGAGGACAGAGGCGCTACGCAGGGCAATCTCCACCGAGGTCTACATGTGGAAGGCGCGGCGGAGCGGAGCGCAGATCCTCGTCGAGCAGCCCGACAAGTCAGTCGAGCGCGTGGTGTTTCCATACTGACCTGTCAACCAGCCCCAGAGGGGGGAGTGGCACGCCGGCTCGCCGCGGACGAGCTGGTGGCTACCGCGAATCGTGTGGTTCGGCGTGCTCGGTCGGCTCCGTGGGAAGGTCCATGGCGGCCCGAGCCAGTTCGCGAACCTCCGGATCGCTGATCTCCTCAGGGCTGGCGATCACCCGCTGGAAGGCGGCGCGTGCTCCCACCAGGTCGTGCGCCTTGGCGAGGAGTGCGCCGAGGTTGACGGCCGCTCGCGACGCCTGATCGAGGTGGCCGGACTCGATGGCCAGCTGGAAGGCGGCACGGGCTCCCTCCACGTCACCCTGCTCGGCGAGGAGCAGCCCGAGGTTCCCGGCCGCCTGTGGCGCACTGTCCCGATGCCGAGAGTCGATCGCCTGGCGGAAGGCGGCACGCGCGCCCTCGACGTCGCGCTGCTTGGCCAGGGTGATCCCAAGGTTGACGGCGGCACGCGGAGCCTGGTTGGGGTGACCGGACGCGATGGCCTGCTGGAAGGCGGCGCACGCGCCCTGGACGTCGTCGTGCCGGAGGAGCAGGTCTCCCAGGCTCCTCGCCGCCATGGGGGCATGATCGTGATGGCCGGAGGCGATGGCCTGGTGGAGGGCGGCGCGGGCGCCCTCCACGTCACCCTGGTCGGCCAGGAGCAGCCCGAGGTTCCTCGCCGCCCTCGGGGCCTCGTCGGGATGGCCGGAGGCGATGGCCTGCCGGAGGGCGGCGCGGGCTCGCTCCTGGTCACCCTGCTCGGCCAGGAGCAGCCCGAGGTTCCTCGCCGCCTGCGGGGCCTGCTCGGATGGAGCCTGGAGTGCTCCGATCAATGTGCTCGCGTCGAGCTCCGGAGCGGGTGGCTCCGGGGGTGTTCCCCCGATGTACTCCTGGTACCAACCCGGAGGCGCCTCATCCAGTTCACCGTGCAGCGCATAGCTGCTCCATGCCGGAACGCCACAGCTCAGAATCGCCAGGTCACCGATCAGCGCGTTGTGCGCGACCATGATCGCCGCATTGCCCGAGTGAGCGTGGGCTGCGAGGGCGAG
>JAQBPH010000612.1:0-5004 GCA_028287625.1 Chloroflexota bacterium
GTCGCCCGGCCCACCGCGTCCAGGTTCAGCGACTCGAGGACGGAGCAGCCAGAGCGACGCGCCCCCGGCCCACCGCGTCCAGGTTCAGCGACTCAGGGCGAGGCCCAAGGTGACGTGCCCGCAGGTGCAGGAACAGAGGAACGCGCCGCCATCGCCGGTCGTCGCCCGACACCACGCTCGCCTCGTCCATGGTCGCCTCACGGATCGCCTCGACGACCATGCCGGCATCCTCCAGGGCGCGACCGTAGTCCTCGAGGCACCGGTGGTGACTGTGGAAGGTCATCGGCAGCCCGTTGCGCTCGACCACGTCGTGGTATCGCCGGCTCTCCAGGTAGCTGCCGTCGATGACGAACGGGGCCTGCGGGTCGCGGCCGCTGAAGCTGCCCGCCGAGTTGAGGGGATGGACGATGGCCATGCACAGGGCTCCGCCCGCGGTGAGCACCCGCGCCGCCTCCTCCACCGCCCTGGGCATGTCGTCGATGTCCTGGAGGCTCATGAACGCGACGACCAGGTCGGCGCAGGCGTCCGCGAGGGGCAGCGCGGTGGCGTCACCGTTGATCACCGCCAGCTCCGGGGCGACGTCGCGCGCGGCCCGCACCATCGTCGGGGCGGCGTCGAGGCCGACGACCCGGTGCCCGCGCTGCGCCAGGTCGCGGAGGAGTCGCCCCTCGCCGCAGCCGAGGTCGAGGGTCAGCCGGCCCGGCGCCGGCACCAGGCGGAGGAAGGCGTCCCGGTGGAACAGCCAGTAGGCGTCGTGGCCGGGCTCGCGCGACCACCGGGTCCATGCGGACGCCTGCTGCTCCCAGAGATCGCGGAGCCGCGGCGGGCCGGCCGCGTCGGCGCTCACCGGCCGGCCAGCCCCAGGGCGACCATCACCTCCGCCACCCCGGCGTCGCCGGCGGGGGCGCAGACCGCGTCGGCGTGGACCAGGAGCCGCTCCGGCGCCCCCTGGACGGCGACGGAGAAGCCGGCCACGGTGAGCATGTCGGAGTCGTTGGGCGCGTCGCCCACCGCCACCACGCGGTCGAGGCCGATGCCGAGCCGCTCGCAGAGCCGGCGCAGCGCCCGGCCCTTGGAGGCCACCGGGTTGGTGATCTCCACGAACTGGGGCAGCGAGCGGGTGACCAGCGCCTGGCCGGCGAGCCCCTCGCGCATCGCCGCCTCGCAGCGGGCGGCGCCCTCGGGGTCCTCGACCACGCAGACCACCTTGGTGCTGCCGCGGCGGAGCACCGGCACCAGGTCGTCGACGAGGTGGATCTCCACCTGGGCGATGCGCGAGTAGAGGTGGGCCTCGGGCCGGTCCTCCTCGCAGAGCAGGAGGTCGTCCTGGTACGCCTGGTAGTGCCAGCCGCTGGCGCGCGCGATGCCCAGGGCGCGCTCGGCGGCGGGCGGGTCCACGGGGTCCTCGAAGAGCACCCGGCCGGCCTCGGTGCCGTCGCCGTCGGGCATCTCGCGCACCAGCGCGCCCTGGTAGCAGAGCAGCGGGGCGGTGACCCCGAGCTCGCGCGCCCAGGGGAGCGCCGAGCGGTACATCCTCCCGGTGGCCACCACCACGGTGGTGCCCCCGGCGACGGCGGCGCGGACCGCGGCACGGGTGCGCGGGGCGAGCCGCTGCTGCTCGTCGAGGCAGGTGCCGTCGAGGTCGAGGGCGACCAGCCGGGGGCGCTGGGAGGGGCGGGGAGCGCCGGGGGCGGCGATGTGCGGCGGGGTCACAGCGGCGGCGGGGCCGCGTCCGCCCAGGCGCCGGGATTCACGCAGTGGGGCGGAAGCCGGCCCTCGAGCGCGGCCACGGCGTTGGCGGCGCACATCTCCGCCATCGTCGACCGGGTGCGCACCGTGGCGCTGCCGAGGTGGGGGGCGAGCACCGCGTTGCGGCACTCGGTGAGCCCCGGGGTGAGCGCGGGCTCGTGCTCGTACACGTCGAGCCCGGCGGCGGCGATCCAGCCCTCGCGCAGCGCCCGCACCAGCGCCGCCTCGTCGACGACAGCGCCCCGGGCGGTGTTCACCAGCACCGCCGTCGGCTTCATGCGCCGCAGCACCGCCTCGTCGACGAGATGGTGGGTCGCGGCGGAGAGGGGGACGTGGAGCGAGACCACGTCGGCCTCGGCGAGCAGCCGGTCGAGCGGCATCGCCGTCACCCGGCCGGCCAGGTCGTCCGGCGGGGGGGCGCCGCGGTGCTCGGTGTGGGCGATGCGCATCCCGCAGGCCAGCGCACGCCGCGCCAGCGCCTGGCCGATGCGGCCGAAGCCGACGATGCCGAGCAGCGCGTCGTGGAGGTCTAGCCCGAGCATGAACTCGGGCTCGACGCCCCGGAAGCCGCCGCTGCGGGTCACCGCGTCACCCTCGCAGAGCCGCCGGGCGGCGGCGAGGATCAGGCCGAGGGCGCAGTCGGCGGTGGCGTCGCTGAGGACCCCGGGGGTGTGCCCGACCACCACCCGGCGCTCGCTGGCGGCGGGGATGTCGACGTTGTCGAAGCCCACGCTGAAGAGGCTGACCGCGCGCAGGCGCGGCAGGCCGGCGTCGAGGACGGCGGGGGTGACGGGGTCGCGGAGCTGGGCGCAGAGCACGTCCACGCCGCCGGCGAGCTCGGCGCCGAGCTCCTCCGCACCGGGGCTGCGGCCGAGCACGCGCACCTCCGCGGCGGCGGCCAGCAGCTCGGGAGCGGGTGCGGGCAGGGGCAGGGTGCAGAGCACGACCGGGGCCATCACCGCTTTATACGCGAGCGGGGAGCCGCCCCGATCACGTGTTCGGGCACCTGTGGTACTCTCATGAGGTCTTGCGCCAACGCTCTCGCCTGCGGCCCAACCGGCCGCCCGTCGCGAGACCCCGTCCCCTCGATGAGGACAGGGTCGCGACCTCTGATCCCGAACCTCTCGTCCTCTTTGATGCCCTGGGCCTCAGCGAGCCGGTGATGGAAGCCGTGCGCGCCATGGGATTCACCGAGGCGACGCCGATCCAGGCCCGGGCGATCCCGCCGGGGCGCGAGGGTCGCGACGTCATCGGCCAGGCGCACACCGGCAGCGGCAAGACCGTCGCGTTCGGCGTCCCCATCGTCGAGCGCAGCGACCCCAACGGCCCGGCGGTCCAGGCGCTCGTCCTCTGCCCGACCCGCGAGCTCTGCGTCCAGGTGCACGACGAGCTCACCCGGCTCGGCGCTCCCCGGGGAATCCGCTCGATCGCGATCTTCGGCGGCGAGGCGATCAAGCGCCAGCTCGACCTGCTGCACACCCACCCGCAGGTGGTGGTCGCCACCCCCGGCCGTCTCCTCGACCACTGCAACCGCGGCACCATCTCGCTCGCCGGGGTGCGCATCGCGGTGCTCGACGAGGCCGATCGGATGCTGGACATGGGCTTCGCGCCCGACGTCGAGCGGATCCTCCGCCAGTGCCCCACCGACCGGCAGACGCTGCTCTTCAGCGCCACCGTGCCCGACTGGGTGGCGCGGCTCAGCAGCAAGTACATGCGCGACCCCGAGCGCATCACCGTCAGTGACACCCCGGAGATCGCCTCCGACATCCGGCAGCTCTACCTGCAGACCAGCTGGGCGGACAAGGTCGACGCGCTCAGCCGCATCCTCGACCAGCCCGACCTCACCATGGCGCTGATCTTCACCGAGACCAAGCGCAACGCCGACATGCTGGAGATCCAGCTGCGCTCGCGCGGGTACAACCCGGGCCTGCTTCACGGCGACCTCTCCCAGAAGGACCGCGATCGGGCGATGCAGCAGTTCAAGGACGCGCACACCCGCTCGCTGATCGCCACCAACATCGCCGCCCGCGGCCTCGACATCGACGACATCTCCCACGTCATCAACTTCGACGTCCCGCTGACCCCGGAGGACTACCTGCACCGCGTCGGCCGCACCGGCCGGGCGGGACGCAAGGGCGTGGCGGTCACCCTGATCACCCCCAGCGAGATCCTGCGACTGCGCGACGTCGAGCGGATGGCGCGCACCCGGATCGAGCGCGCCTCGCTCGACGTCGACTTCCCGGTCGTCGCCGACCAGGCCGCGAGCGCCTGACCGGGGCACCCCACCTCCACGACACCGGCGAGGGCCGGGCTCTGCTCCTGCTCCATGCCTTCCCCCTCGACGGCTCGCAGTGGGACCACCAGGTGGCGGTGCTGAGCGACCGCTGGCGCTGCCTCCGCCCCGACGCCTTCGGCTGCGGCGCCTCGCCGCCACCACCGCCGGGGCTCACCCTCGACGCCGTCGCCGCGGCGGTGCTCGACGAGCTCGACGCCCGCGGCATCGACGAGGTGGCGGTCGTCGGCCTCTCCATGGGCGGCTACACCGCGATGGCGATGCTCCGCCAGGCGCCGCAGCGGGTGCGCGCGCTGGTGCTCGCCGACACCCGGGCGGCGGCCGACGCCGAGCCCGTCCGCGCCGACCGGCTGGCGATGGCCGCGCGGGTGCGCGCCGAGGGGGTCGAGCCGATCGTCGAGACCATGCTGCCGAAGCTGCTCAGCGCCCGCGGACGGGAGGAGGTGCACGTCGCCGACCCGGTGCGCGGCCGGATCCGCCGCTGCACTCCGGAGGGGGTGGCCTCGTGCCAGGAGGCGATGGCGGCCCGCCCCGACAGGACCGAGGTGGTCGCCGCGGTGCGCGTGCCCACCCTGGTGATCTGCGGCGCCGAGGACGCGGTCAGCCCGGTCGAGGAGATGCGCGCCATGGCAGGCACGATCCCCGGCTCGCGCTTCGCGGTGATCGAGCAGGCGGGCCACCTGTCCAACCTCGAGCAGCCCGCCGAGTTCAGCGCGCTGGTCGGCGACTTCCTCGCAGAGAGCTATCCGCGGTCCTGAGGAGCGTTCTCGAGGAACGCGCAGCGTTCCTCCTTGTCACCCCCTTCGGCCCACCGTTGACGTCAAGGCGCGCGAAGACGCGCCCCGCCGGCGAGTGCCGGCGAGGGGGGGCAGGAGCCGGCATCGGGCGCGCCAGCGCACGATGTCTGATACGAAAATAGGCCCGCGCGAAGCGCTTGGCGCATTTTCATCGCGTGAGGGTGG
>JAQBPH010000187.1:0-4099 GCA_028287625.1 Chloroflexota bacterium
GCAGGCGGGCGCCGGCCAGGGCGGCAGCGGCGCGCGCCCCGACGGCGGCGCCGGCCGCGGTCAGCGCGTACACCGCGACCTCGCCGGCGGTGCCGCCGCCGTCCCCGGGCGAGCCCGACGGGCGGAAGACGTGGGCGTGGTCGGGGCTGTAGAGGGAGGAGCGCAGCCGGCCCGATGCGGGCTGGAAGGCCGGCCCCACCAGCACCAGCGCCTGGCGGCGGATGCCGAGCTCGCGCAGCCGGGCGGCGAGGTCGCCCACCGTGCCCCAGCTCACCCGCTCGTCGGGCCAGGAGACCCGCTCGGCGATGACCGCGGGGGTGGCCTCGTCGACCCCGCCGTCGCGGAGCGCGGACACCAGCTCGGCGGCGTAGGCGGCGCTGAGCAGGATGCAGAGCGAGACCCCCGGCCGGGCCAGCGCGCGGAGGTCCTGGCCGGGGGGCATGGGGGTGCGGCCACCGACCCGGCAGATCACCACCGCCTGGGCGACCCCGGGCAGGGTGAGCTCACAGCCGAGCGCCGCCGCCGCCGCCATCGGCGAGGGCACGCCGGGGACCACCTCCCAGGGCACGCCCGCCTGGTCGAGGCGGGCCAGCTGCTCGGCGATGGCGCCGTAGATGCCGGGGTCGCCGCTGTGCACCCGGGCCACCACCTCGCCGCGCCGCGCCGCCGCCACCAGCAGCTCGACGATCGGCTCCAGGGTCATCCCGCTGGTGCCCCGCACCACCGCGTCGGGACGCACCGCCTCCAGCAGCCGCGGGTCGACGAGGGAGTCGGCGTAGACCACGGTGCCCGCCGCCTCGAGGACGCGGCGGGCGCGCACCGTGAGCAGGTCGGGGTCACCGGGACCGGCGCCGACCACGTAGACGGTCCCTCCCCGGAGGGCGCGACTCATCCGGCCCGCCCGGCGCCGGGACGGCGGAGGATCACCAGCGCCATGTAGTCGGCGTCCGCCGCCTCGAGGCCGTCGGCGTGGGCCTCGCCGTCGAGCCCCACCCGGCGCGCGTAGCGCACCGACCAGCCCCGGGCCGGGCCGTCGAGCAGCGCCCGCAGCCGGCCGATCGCGGCCCCCGCCTTGAGCAGCACCACCGTGTCCGCGGCCGCCACCGCCGCCTCCAGCTCGCCATCGCGCAGCCGCGAGGCGGGCAGCACGGCGATGCGCTCCGCGCCGAGCGCCAGCGGCCGCCCCTCGACGGCGGCGGCGGCGCACATCGCCGGCACCCCGGGAACCACCGCCAGCGCGGTGGCGGGGCGCGCCTCCAGCACCGCCGCGGCGGCGTGGGCGAAGGTGCTGTAGAGGGAGGGATCGCCGTCGGTCACCATGCCCACGCTGCGGCCCTGGTCGAGGGCGGCGACCAGTGGGGCCACCCGCCCCCGCCAGCCGCGCTCCACCGCCTCCGAGTCCGCCGGCATGTCGCTGACCAGCTCGAGCAGGCGGCCCGGCGCGGCGTGGCCGTCGAGCGCCTGGGCGGCCACCCCCCGGCCCCGGCTGCTGCGGGGCACGGCCACCAGGTCGAGACGCTGCAGCAGCGCCGCCGCCCGCAGGGTCAGCAGTCCGGGGTCGCCGGGGCCGGCGCCGATCCCGTAGAGGGTGCCGGGGCGGGGATGGTCGCCGAGCAGGCGCGCGGCCAGGCTGTCGAGCGAGCTCACCCCGGGGTCCCCGCGGAGTCGCGGTGGGTGGGTGCGGACTCCGCGGGGTGGGAGGGACGGGTCGCGCTCACCACGAAGACGGGGTCCTCGGCGCGCAGCCGCAGCCCCCGGCCGGCCGCCACGCCCCGGGCGACCGACAGCTGGCTGACCTCGGGCGACCAGTCGCCCAGGGCGGCGCGGGCGATCAGCACGGCGTCGATGGTGGCGAAGGAGCCGACCAGCCGGCCACCGGGGCGCAGCCGGGCGCGGACGCAGCCGAGGATCTCGCCGAGGCGGCCGCCGTGGCCGCCGACCACGACCCGGTCGGGGGCGGGGAGGCCGCCGAGCGCCTCGGGGGCGCCGCCCTCCACCACCTCCACCCGTCCCGGGGCGAGGGCGGCCGCGTTGGCGCGGAGGTGGACGATCTGGTCGGGGTCGCGCTCGACCGCCCAGAGCCGCGCCGCCGGGGCCAGGCCCAGTGCCTCGATGCCGATCGAGCCCGAGCCGGCGCCCACGTCCCAGATCACGGACGCGCCCGCCGGCTGCAGGCGGGCGAGCACCACCGCGCGCACCTCGCCGCGGGTGATCATCCCGCCGCTGTGGGAGAACCGCCCCTCGGGGCGGCCGAACTCGCCCGTGACCGGCGCCGCCACCGGGGCGTCGCCACGGACGAGCACCAGCACGCTGTGGCCGTTCCACGAGCCCGCCGCCACCGCCGACAGGGTGGTGTCGACGACCCGCTCCACGGGGCCGCCGAGGCGCTCGCCCACCACCGCCCGGCAGTCGTCCATGCCTGCCTCGAGCAGCGCTGCGGCGAGCCGCTCGGGAGGGTTGCGGTCGTCGCAGAGGATGGCCGCGGCGCCGCCGGCGAGGGCGGCGGCGAGTGCGGGGGCGGGGTCGCGGCCGTGGGCGCTCAGCAGGCGGCAGCCGTGCCAGGGGAGCCGCGCCCGGGCGAACACCTCCTGCACCGCCGACACCGCGGGGATGATGGTCACCTCGTCATGGCCCAGCTCGCGCACCAGCGTGGCGCCGATGCCGAAGAGCAGCGGGTCGCCGGTGGCGAGCACCACCGCCAGCTCCTCGGGCCGGCGGTGGCGCAGCCGCTCCACGCAGGCGCCCACGTCGCCGATCTCCACCCGCTCCTCGCCGTGGGGCGGCACCTCGTCGAGGTGGCGGCGGCCCCCGCAGAGCAGGGTGGCGTCCGTCACCGCCTCGCGGCCGCGCTCGTCCAGGGCCACCAGCCCGGCCACGGGCACGCCCACCACCACCACCGGTTGCAGGCTCATGCTCTGCTCTCCCTGTCGGGGCGCTGACGCGCCCGGTGGGGCGCCTCCCCCAGGCCATCATCCGCGGATGGGGGCGATGCGGATGACAGCCTTCCCCCTGCCGTGCTCATTCCCGCCTCGCCGGAGCCGAGCAGCTCGCCGCTGTCGGGGTCGAAGCACCACGCCTCCACCGCCACCGCCCCGCCGGTGCGCTCGTGGCAGCGCCGCGCGGCGGTGGCGCAGAGCTCGTCGAAGAAGCCGCGCACCCCCGCCTCCAGCACCATCTCCTGGGCGTGGCGGGCGGTGTTGGCGACGCGCACCCGCGCCGCCAGCGGCTCGCCGGCGCCGGCGCGCACGGCCAGGTCGGCGAGCAGCGCCGGGTCGACGCCGCCGCCGGCGACGTGGAGCTGGAACTGCCCCTGGGCGAGCTTGGCGAGCTTTCCGACCATCCCCGCCAGGGTGACGCGTGGGACCCCGAGCTCGCAGGCCCGGTCGAGGGCGTGGCCGGCGAACTCCCCCATCTCGACGAACGCGATCTCGGGCAGGCCGGGGAGCCGGCCCCTCGCGTACCGCTCGCTGCGGCCACCGGTGCTGAGCACCAGGTGGTCCGCGCCGTTGGCCACCGCCACCCCCACCGCCTGGACCACGCTGGCCCGCCAGGAGGCGGTGGACCAGGCGTGGACCACCCCGGTGGTGCCGAGGATGGAGATGCCCCCGAGCACCCCGAGGCGCGGGTTCATCGTCCTCCGCGCCATCACCTCGCCGCCGGGGACCGCGATCGTCACCTCCAGCCCGCGCCCGCGGGCGGCGGCCGCGGCCACCGCCTCCCCCGCGGCCTCGCCGATCATCCGCCGCGGCACCGCGTTGATCGCCGGGCCGCCCACCTCGAGGCCGAGCCCGGGCAGGGTGACGGTGCCCACCCCCTCGCCGCCGCGCACCGCCAGCCCGGGTTCGTCCGTCCAGGCCACGGTGGCGGTGACCCGGGCGCCGTGGGTGACGTCGGGGTCGTCGCCGGCGTCCTTCACCACCACCGCCGAGGCCCAGCCCTCGCCGCCGCTCTGACCCTCGACCGGGAAGCGCTGGTCGAAGCCGGCGGGCAGCGCGACCGTCACCTCGGCCACCGGCGCCCCGCCGGTCAGGTGGAGGCAGGCGGCCCGGGTGGCGGCGGCGGCGCAGGCGCCGGTGGTGAAGCCGCTGCGCAGGCCGCG
>JAQBPH010000638.1:0-6067 GCA_028287625.1 Chloroflexota bacterium
CGACACCGAGCTGCTGGTGCTCGCCCAGCGCGCCGGGATGCGCATCCACGAGGTCGCCGTCGACTGGACCGACGATCCCGACTCACGCGTCGACCTCGTCGCCACCGCGCTCGCCGACCTGCGCGGGATCGCCCGCGTCGGCACGACGGGCGGCCGTGGCGCCGGCCCACGACGGTTCGTCCGCTTCGCGGCCATCGGCGCGGTCAGCACCGGCGCATACGTCCTCCTCTACGCGGCGCTGCGGATGCGGCTCAGCGGTCCCGCGGCCAACGCGCTCGCGCTGCTCGTCACCGCCGCGGCCAACACCGCCGCGAACCGGCATCTCACCTTCGGCGTGCGCGGCCGTCGTCACCGGGTTCGCCATCACCTCGGCGGCATCGCAGCGCTGATCGTGGCGCTCGGCATCACCACAGTCGCGGTGGACACGCTTGGCGTCGTCGATCACGGCGCATCCCGATCGCTCGAGGTCGCCGTGCTCGTGGGCGCCAGCCTGCTGGCCACGGCGGTGCGCTACCAGGTGCTGCGCGCGACGCTGGCGCGGCCTTCTGCACCGCCGCCTCAGGGCGTCCGTGCGGGAGTGGCCTCGGGAGCACCATGGGGCCCTCCGCCGCGGAGCGAGCAGCGCACCTTCCGCCACAGGGTCTAGCGGCGGAAGGATGCGGCAGCTTGGAAGTGAGATCGCCTGTCGCCCATCTCGTTGTGCCACCAGATCTCGCGCCGCCAGCGCTGGTAGCGGTCGAGCAGCGCGTCGGCTGTCTTGTTGTGGCGGGCGAGGGTGGTGACGGTGAAGTTGATCGGGGCTTGGGCGAGGGGGTGCAGCGCCCATGGCCATGCCCGGGGCATGTCGTAGCGGCGATAGAACCCGGGGGGCAGGAAGAACCGCGTGTACCCGACCTGGGCGCGGTAGTTGATCTCGTCGCGGATCCGCTTGCGTGTCGGGGTGCCGGTCTTGGGGATGAACGCGCGCGGGTAGGACTCGATCAGCTCGCGGCCGTCATCGCCCGCCTGGTAGCAGCGTCTGAGCATGTACATCGCCATCAGCTGGAGGCCTTCGGTGATGCTCTCGGGGAAGTGGCGTGGCTGGACGCCCATGATGTGGCCGATGTAGCGCCAGAGGTGCATCATCGCGTCGATCTCGGTCGTGGAGATGCGATGCCCGATCGTTCTCATTGCGAAGCCGGTGAGCGTGCTCGAGGAGAGCAGCGGGATGATCATCTCGGATTGGCTGATCGGAACGCCCCACGCGCCGAGGTCCCATTCGGGGTGCTCGATCAGCCGTCGGCGGACGAACACGTGCATGATGCGCACGCGGATCGCGGTCGCGCGGCCCTGGCCGCCCGGCTCGAGTCCACCTGGCTCGGTGGTGTCGATCCAGAACCGAGCGGTCTCCATGAAGCGATTGAGTGCCGTGTCGCCGGCGTACGCGCCGGTCAGCGCGAGCGGCTTGACGATCGAGTTCTCCGTGTACGCGAGCAGCGTGGACGCGCCCGCGTAGCTGAACGCCGCCGGGCCGAGGCGCCGGAAGACCCTGCTTCCGACCTCGACCTTGTCGCGGTCGAGCCACGCCGGGTCGCGATCCGACTCTGCGAACAGACGTCGCATCGACTCTGGTGAGTCCGGGACCGAGTCGATCCCGCCGGCGATCGCCTGGTCGACCAGACGGCGGCCCTCCCTGGGGCTGCGCCCCAGGGAGAGCTCATCGATGAACGCCTCGGCGACCGGGTCGGCGTCGTAGCAGCCGTACGCGAACTCGCGCACACGCTCGTCGCTCGGCACGAGGTCGCACCCGCGGACGAGCTGTGAGATCGCACGTGCGCGCCGGGTGGCGGGGCGCTCGATCGCGTCCCAGTAGGTCAGGAACTCCGTCGGAATGCGGTCGCCGGCGAGGCGCCGCGCGTCAACGGACGGAACATCGGAACGGATGGGAATCGGCATCAGGATCGGGCTCCTCCTCGTTGATCGAACCGCGGACGACGGCGGCACTGCGACAAGGCTACATCAAGAGGTTGACACGTGTCCACTTATACATGTCCATGCGTACCCGGGATCGCGTATGATCGCGGGGATGACCGTGAGTACCGACCGGCGCCGGACCGGCCGCCCGAAGGCCGAGGACGCGCCCGCCACGCTCGAGCAGATCCTCGAGACGGCTTTTCGCGCATTCGCGACGCAGGGCTATGAGGGGGTGTCGGTCAGGACGCTCACCCAGCAGCTTGGCGTCAGCCACAACCTCATCCATCAGCGGTTCGGCTCGAAGCAGGGCCTCTGGTACGCGGCCGTCGACCACGCGTTCGGATCGCAGGTCACAGAGCTGACCACCGCGTTCGACCCATCACTGACCGACCCGCTGGATCAGCTCGACCACATGATCCGGCGGTTCCTGCGCTACTCTGCAGACCATCCGGAGCTGCTCGGACTGATGAACATCGAGGGCCGCCTTGACAGCGAGCGCCTGGACTACATCTACGACAAGTACGTCGCGCCCGCGCTGGCACCGATCGGCTGGTTGCTCGAGCACCTCGCCGCCCAGGGGCGGATCCGCCCGATCAGCCTCCGAACCTTTCTGTTCCTGATGGCTCACGGCGGCGCGGCCCCATTCACCCTCATCCCGTTCGCGCGCCGGTTCGACCCCGCCGATCCTCTCGATGCTGACCACATCGACCAACACGCCGCCACGATCGCGGACATCCTCACAAACGGGCTCCGCCTCAACCCGACCAACACGTAAGCTCGTCCGCAGGTTCGTGGTGCCGATCTCAAGGCGACAGCGAGCTGACCGAGCGGTCTGATTCCTGCTCGTACACGTCTCTCGGCTGTGGGAAAGCGGATGATGGCGATGACATGCCGCCCAAGCTGAGCGCCGGGATCCTCCTCTATCGCATCAGCGAGCTGGGCGCTGTTGAGGTGCTCATCGCTCACATGGGCGGCCCCCTCTGGCAGCGCAAGGACGCTGGCGCCTGGTCGATCCCCAAGGGCGAGCACATGGCCGAGGAAGACGCGCTCCAGGCAGCCCGGCGGGAGTTCCAGGAGGAGCTTGGCATCCCCGTCCCTGCGTCCGACTTCGTCCCGTTGGGGGACGTCACCCAGGCGGGCGGTAAGGTGGTCTCCGTGTGGGCCGCGAGTGGCGACTTCGACCCGAGGACGGCCGTCAGCAACACCTTTGAGATGGAGTGGCCAAAGGGATCAGGGCGGATTCGGACGTTCCCCGAGGTGGACAGGGTGGCCTGGTATGGGGTGGCCGAGGCGCGCGCCCGGCTGGTCCGGGGGCAACTTCCGTTTCTCGAAAGACTGGCTGATGCGCTCCACGGTCAGGATCGGCAGCACCCAGACGGCACCATCTCGTAGGTTCTTCTGCTGCCATCGGCCCCGCCTCTTGCGAAGTCGGCGCGGGTGTCCTGTCGGGTGAACTGATCAGACATCGACGAACTCACCTGTTGGGACGCGCGAAGCCGCGGGCGTCCATCGGCTTGGTGTCCTTCTCGACATCTCGTATCCGGGTTGCGCCGAGGCCGAGGAGCCGCTCGGTCTCTCATTCCATCTCGGTATCACGCCGCGCGACAAGACGGCGATCACCACCGCCGGCATTCGTGCCATGGTTGCCGCTCTCGATCGGGAGACACCCTCCCGGCATCCGCAGCGGTGACACGTCACGGTTGACCGGATCAGCCCCGATGGTGGTGCAGTGCGCCGCCTAGACGTTCGGTCTGGACCCGCCATGGCAATAGCCCGCGAGTTGATCGGCGTGCCCCTGCACCCTCCGGACGAGCTTCCCCATGGGGTTCGGCCCGGAGGAGGGTCGTGGCGGTAGGCCCAGGCGAGGAAGCTCGCCACCGCCGCCTCCTTGCGGGCCCGGGTGGTGGGCGCGAGGTGGCCGATGGTGGCGAAGAGGATGCGCTGTTCGCAGCGGCGGCCCTCCTGGGATGTGCATCCGTCGGACACACCGCCACGCGGTCCGTCGGGAGTCAGAGCCCACGCAAAGAAAGGGCCGCCCCGGGGGCGGCCCTTTGCTTCTCTCTCTGGTGATGGTGGGATGCTGTCGACGGTCGTCAGTTGGTGCAGCTGGGCACCGGAGGGGAGCTGCCGACACAGTTGTTCGGGGTGTTCCCGGTGATCGGGGAGGTGGTGATCGTCATCACCCCGCCGAGGCGGAAGACGCCGCCGGCGCCCGGGGTGGCGTGGTTGGCGCTGACCGGGGTGCTGGTGAGGGTGGTTGCCGTTGAGTTGATGGCGGCGATACCGCCACCTTGCGCCAGCGAGCTCGTGTTGGTGTTGACGGAGCTGCTGGTCGTTGTCAGCGTGCCTCTGAGGCCGTTGTAGAGGCCGCCGCCCCTGCCCGAGGCGGTGTTGCCCGACACCGTGCTGCTGGTGAACGTCGCCGCGGTCCCGGTCCCGGGCGCGGGGACATCGGCGTTGGAGAGGCCGCCGCCGGTGCCCGAGGCGGTGTTGTTGGTCAGGGCGCTGCCGGTGAGCGTCACCGCGCCGAAGTTCAGGATGCCGCCGCCGGCGCCCACAGCGAGGCCGTTCTTCAGGGTGACATGCTTGAGGGTGAAGTTGCCGGTCTTGCTGACCTCGGCGATCCGGAAGGCCGGCGTCCCGAGCGCGCGGGAGCGAGTGATGATGTTGTTGTTGCCCGTCAGGGTGATGACGGTGGTGATGATGGGCAGCCCGTCCGGACCATGCGCACCGGTGGCGTGGCTCCTGGTCAGGGTGTAGGTACAGCCCGGCGTCAGGACGACGTTGCCCCCGCCTTTCGCATTGGCGGCGTTGATCGCGGCCACCAGCGCCGTCTCGCCACAGGCCACGGCCGCCTGGGCGGTCGTCGGGATGAGGGCGACCGTGCCTGCGGCCAGAACGGCGGCGCAGCCCAGGCCCTGGATTGTGCGGATGAATCGCATCGAGCTCTCCTTTGTACCAGTGATACTGGTGACGTGTTGATGTGACGAGTGGTGACGACTTGAGATGCGCGCGCATCGACGTTGGCGCGTGCTCTTACAAAGAGTTAGCGTAGGCCCTTACCACAACTACCGTACCCGGGGGCCCACGTGGCTACCCTGAACGGCGACTCTGTGGGAGTGCGAGCCGACTGTCTGGGGGGTGGGACTGGTTGACTGCTGTTTCTCCAGCGTCACCGTTCCCGATACACCGATGCTAGATCTACACTTGCCGCCATCCGAGGGCGTCACCGGGTCGTTACCACGCCGTGCGAGAGTTATTTCGGAATCGTAAACATTGGAAACATTCGGACGCTTCCGGCAGATTCCGGTCCTGGGGGACGGCAAATTTGGAAACATTCGGACGCTTCCGGCAAATTCGACCGGGGGAGAGACCGTGCGCGGTCGTCCCGGCATGTCAAGAGAGAGCCCCCGGAGCGGGTGGCGAGGGGCTCCAGGTGCAGGGGCCGGGCGGCGTTCGTGGCCGCCGCCCGAGGTGGTCTCGCGCGCTGCTGTACTGGCTCGCCCGGGAGGCTCGGCAGGCGGTTGCGAATGCAGGAGCCGGCACCTCGGCCTGCTCCTGCGGCTGATCATCGGGCGCCGGTCAGAGGCGCATCACCACGTCCGTGCCCTCGAGGACGAAGAGTCGTCACCGATCCAGCGCTGGCGACAGCGCTGCCATGCCGATGACCGGGCTTCGGCTACCCTCGAGGCGATCACCCTCGCCATCGCGTTCTGCAGCGGCGCACACCTGATCCGCCTGGAACCCGGCACGGCGTGACCACGAACCGTGAGGAGACGCGTCACATGAGGGAGACCAGGCCAAGGCAGGCGGCCGACGCCCTGGTGATCTTCGGCATCACCGGGGACCTGGCCCGCAAGATGACACTCCCCGCGCTGTACCGCCTGGAGCTGGCCGGCAGGCTGGACTGCCCGATCATCGGGGTGGGGCGCCGCGACTGGTCCGAGGACCACCTGGCCGTCCCGGTGCGGGAAGCGCTCCAGGTGGCCACCGAGCCCGTGGAGGAGAAGGTCCTCGCTTCACTTGCCCGGAGATTCACGTACGTCCAGGGCGGCTTCGACGACGCAGGCACCTACGAGGGGCTGGCTGGTCGGTTGAAGGGCACCTCCAGGCC
>JAQBPH010000665.1:0-6380 GCA_028287625.1 Chloroflexota bacterium
CGCCTGGACGGCGCGGCGGATGTCGAGAACCCGCTGGATCACGTCGACCACCGGCTGGTTGCGTGGGTTGTCGGTCTTGTTCGTGGGGCTGTTCTTGAGGCTGCCGCCCTTGGCTCGGCCTCCTCGCACCCGGGTGAGGGTGGTGTCCACGACGAGCTCTCCGTCCTGGATCTTGCTCCAGAGCAGACCGAGGATCTCGCCCTCGCGCATCCCGGTCAGGATGCCGATGATGACCACGCCGCCGAGCGGGTGCGCTCACGCGGCGTCGAGCAGGCGCCGTGCCTGACCCGGTGCCGGGACGGTGGGCTCGTACTTCGGCACGGTGATCGGCGCCGTGTACTTCGCGTAATTCTTGAGGATGATGTCGCGGCCGGTGGCCCACTCGCACTCGCAGATCTGGCAGAGAATGCTCCGGATGTGATCCCTCGTCGACTCGGAGACGGTGCCGACCTTGGTTCGGAGGAAGTCGTCGAGGAGGCCGACGTTGAGCCCGGAGAGTTTCACCGCCCCGAGGGCGAGGAGGATGTGGGTGCGGCAGTAGCTGTCGGCAGTGTCGTAGGTGGCTGGCTTCCAGCCGACGTATTTGCCCTTGTCGGAGTTGTTCGGGTGGTCCTTGCTGGTGGCGACGTTGAGCATGACGTAGGTCAGGGCGAAGGTGAACACCAGCTCGGCGATGAAGACTGCCGCGAGCCCGTGACCGGAAGGCGTCGGAGTCTTGACCAGCGTCGGGGAGACCGCCCAGCGGACGGCCGCCGCGGCGAGCATGCCGGTCAGCGAGCTGTGCGATCCAGTACCCGGCCGCGTCACCCAGCCCGATCCGGCCTCAGACCAGCGCCGCCAGCGTGACGGCAGGATTGAAGTGGCCGCCGGAGATGTGCCCACCGGCGTCGATCACACCGCACCCGCTTCCCGGACACGGGCGCGCTCGGCGCCGCCCTGCCCCAGCACGTCGATCCTCTCACCGGTTCGCTGTGGCAAACTGGCCAGCGCCCGTCCTGCCTTGGTGCTCGCCGGGATCCTCAGGTTCCGGCTGGCAGGTATGCGGGTTGCCCGCCAGCCGGGTGGACGGGACGACCGCCCTCGGCGATCATGGGTACTCCCCAGCACACACTGGTGAGTCGAGGCGTTGGAGGCCGTGTCCTGGAAGGAGGCAGCGGGATCGTCGTGAACCCCCGCCAGGACCGGCCTTGTCGACGCACATGAGGAGGATGCAGTGACGAACCCGCAGGACACGCCGCCGACGCTGACGACAGATGCCGGCATCCCCGTCGAGAGCGACGAGCACTCGCTCACCGTGGGCCCCGACGGGCCCATCGTCCTGATCGATCACTACCTGATCGAGCAGATGGCGCAGTTCAACCGCGAGCGGATCGCCGAGCGCCAGCCGCACGCCAAGGGGAGTGGCGCCTTCGGCCGCTTCGTGGTCACCCACGATGTCAGCGCCTACACCAAGGCTGCTCTCTTTCAGCCGGGCACCACGACCGAGACGGTGATGCGGTTCTCCACGGTCGCCGGCGAGCGCGGCAGCCCCGATACGTGGCGCGACCTGCGCGGCGTCGCGATGAGGTTCTACACCAGCGAAGGCAACTACGACATGGTCGGCAACGCCACGCCGGTCTTCTTCATCAGGGACCCGCTGCATTTCCAGCACTTCATCCGCTCGCAGAAGCGCCTGGCCAGGAACAATCTGCGTTCCAACGACATGCAGTTCGACTTCTGGACGCTGCTGCCCGAGACATCCCACCAGGTCACCTGGCTGATGGGCGACCGGGGCATCCCCCGCACCTGGCGCCACGAGAACGCCTACTCCAGCCACACCTACATGTGGGTCAACGCGAAGGGTGCCAAGTTCTGGGTGAAGTATCACTTCAAGACCAACCAGGGCATCGAGTTCTTCACCCAGGACGAGGCCGATCGCATGGTCTCGATCGACACCGACTACCACACCCGGGACCTGTACGAGGCCATCGAGCGGGGTGACCACCCGAGCTGGACCCTCAAGATGCAGATCATGCCCTACGAGGATGCGAAGACCTATCGCTTCAACCCCTTCGACCTGACCAAGGTGTGGCCGCATGGCGACTACCCGCTGATCGAGGTCGGGCAGATGGTCCTGGATCGCAACCCCACTGACAACCCCACCGAGATCGAGCAGGCCGCCTTCCAGCCCAACAACCTGGTTCCCGGCATCGGCGTCAGCCCCGACAAGATGCTGCAGGCGCGCGTGTTCTCCTACAGCGACGCGCATCGGGCCCGGCTCGGGGCGAACTACCAGCAGATCCCGGTGAACGCGCCGAGAGTGCCGGTGCACAGCTACAGCAAGGACGGCGCGATGCGGATCCACAACGTGACGGATCCGGTCTACGCGCCGAACTCCTACGGCGGGCCGCGCGCCGACGTCGCGCGCTACGGCCAGGTGGCGGGGTGGCACGCCGACGGCGACATGGTGCACGCCGCCTACACCCTGCACGCCGAGGACGACGACTGGGGCCAGGCCGGCACCCTGGTGCGCAAGGTGATGGACGACGCCGCCCGCGACAGGCTGGTGAGCAACATCGTCGGCGCGCTGCTCAACGGGGTGAGCGAGAAGGTGCTGCAGCGTGCCTTCTGGTACTTCCGCAACGTGGACAAGAACCTGGGCGACCGTGTCGAGAAGGGCGTGCGCGCCGGGCAGGTCGGGAGCCAGCCGACCTCGGCCGAGCAGGAGGTCAACAGGGTCCGCGCCGCAGCGCCCGTCAACGCCTGACCATCGGATCAACTGACACGGAGGGCCCGGCACCCCTGGGGTGCCGGGCCCTCGCGCGCCCGGCAGCCGCAACCGGTCATCGGTCGCTACGGGGGATGACCCTGGGCCGAGCCTCCGGGTGGCGGCTACCTTCCGGTGCACGGAAGCCTGACGATGAGGGTGGTTCCCCTGCCTTTGGGACTCACCACCTCGATCGTCCCCCGGATCGCGTTGACACGGTCGGTGAGACCGATGAGTCCGGAACCGTGTGCCGGATCGGCCCCTCCCACGCCATCGTCGCTGATCGAGAGCTCGAGCACGCCGTCACGCAGGTGGACGCGACGTGCACCGAGGACGCGTGGGCATGCTTGGCGAGGCCACCTCGGGTGAGGATGGCCGGGTGGATGCCGCGCGAGTGCTCCCGCAACTTCTCGAGCACCCCCACCAGTCCGTCGGTCACGCTGGTCATCTGCGCATGCACGTCGGGGAGCTCGGGTGGGACCGCCGCCCTACGTCACCTCCTGGGCCGGAGGTGGCGAGGAGGCGGTCACTGCGATCAGGACATCCGGTGGCCGGATCCAGCAGGCGACCGCCGAGATCATCGCCGGGCTGGAAGGGCCGGCATGACCGGCGGCCTCGCCACCGGCGGGAGCCGTCGGTGGCACCGTATCGGCATACTCGGGCAGGTGGCCAAGGCGACGACGCACGCTCCCGAACACGGCCTGCCCTGGCTGACACCGGGGGTGCGCGGCATCGGTGCCGCCAGCCTCCTGTCCGACCTCGGACACGAGGTTCCCACCGCGCTGCTTCCCGCTTTGCTGAGCACCACCCTGGGGGCGTCGGCGAGCGCGCTGGGGCTGATCGAGGGCATTGCCGACGGCCTCGCCGGAGTTGCGCGCCTTGGTGGTGGTGCGCTGGCCGACGATCCCGTCCGCCGGCGGGCCGCCGCCGTGGGCGGCTACACCAGCACGGCCGTCCTGTCGAGCCTGATCGGAGGCGCCACGGCGGCGTGGCAGGTGGGTGTGCTTCGGGCTGGAGCCTGGGCATCCCGCGGGCTGCGTGTCCCTGCTCGCAACGCCCTCCTCGCGGACGTGGTGACGCCGACCGCATACGGGCGCGCCTACGGCTTCGAGCGATTCATGGACAACCTGGGCGCCATCGGTGGGCCGCTCCTGGCGCTCGCCCTGGTGGCCGCCGTCAGTGTCCGCAGCGCCATCCTGATCTCGGTGATCCCCGGGCTGCTGGCGACCGGGGCCATCCTCTACGCCATCCGGCACACGCCGGCGCCGACGAATCGCGTGCGTCAGCCGATCCGACTTCAGGTGCGGCCGGTTCTCAAAGGTCGGCTTGGGCGGTTGCTCATCGCCGTCGGTGCCTTCGAGCTGGGCAATGTGGCGGCCACCCTCTTCATCCTCCGCGCCACCCAGGAGTTCACTCCCGCTCACGGCACCAAGGCCGCCGCGGAGATCGCGCTCGTTCTCTACACGGCGTACAACGTGGCGGCGACCGCGGCCAGCATCCCGGCGGGTCGCTGGGCCGACCGGCGTGGACATGTCCTCGTCCTCATCGCCGGCGTCGCTGCCTTCTTCGCCGCGTATCTCGGGTTCGCGCTGGCCGGAGGCGTCCTGGTTCTGCTCATCTCCTTCCTCATCGCCGGCGTCGCCATCGGCTGCATCGAGACCGCCGAGCACGCGGCCGTCGCCTCGCTGGCCGCCCCCAGCCTGCGTGGTTCGGCGTTCGGCCTCCTTGCCGCCGTCCAGAGCCTGGGCAACTTTGCGGCGAGCGCGATCGCAGGCCTGCTGTGGACCGTCGTCTCGCCGTTCGTGGCCTTTGTCTACCTGGCGGGCTGGATGCTGGTGGCACTGGTCGGACTCCTGTTCCTGCGTGGCAGCCCAACAGCCAGCGGTCGCCAAGGGCGAGCTTGACTTCACCCATCGAGAGGGGCCCGGCGATCAGGCCACTGGGATGCGCCTGGTTCCCCGCGTCCTCACCGCCGTCCAGAGGCGAGAACGGCGGCGACTGCGGCCAGTCGTCGTCGAAGGCCATGGTCACCGGCTCCGGCGCCTTCTGTGATGAGACCACGGCGCCCGCGCACGACTGTCTTCATCCTGCTGCCGGACGCAGCGAAGTCCATACTGGGGGACAACGTCGATGGACCCTCTACCGATCGCCTGCGCCCTCACCCCGCCCGCCTTCGCCGACCGGGCACAAGCCTGGCGCACACTGCTCTCCGCTGGTCTGGTGTCCCGTGAGCACCGGCCGGACGGCGTCCGCCTTCTGGTGACCCCTGGCGTCGAGAAGACGCTCCGCGGCCTGCTCGCCCTTGAGGCCGAGTGCTGCGCGTGGTTCTCGAGCACGGTGATACCAGGCGACCCTGTGGTCGTCGACCTCACCTCTGCGGGAGAGGGTCCCGCCGTCCTCGAGGCGATGATCGACGCGGCGATCGCGGGGTCCTGAGCGCCGGCGGGTCCGCCCACCCTGGTCGTTTCTCGCCGTCGCCGTCCCCCTCGGTGCCGGTCTGATCGTCCTGCGCACCCGCCGCCTTCGTCGTCTTCGACGGCGCCGTTCTGCGGCACCAGGCCCCCGAGTCGCGCGCGACTCTGCTCGCCCTCGCCGCACTGACCGCGGCAATCCACGGGCTTGCTGCTCTTGGGGTCATCGCGGTAATCCTCCGCTGTGAGGGCCGCCGGATGCCGGACCTCACATGAGCCGGACCGCCCGAGCGTGCCTCACGGCTGCCGTGCCTGTCGGCCCACTCCACGGCGTGGATCGCTCATGAATCGGCGGACGGCGATGAGCGCCCAGACCGCTTCCACGATGCCAAAGGGCCAGGTTCCCGCGACGAACCCGTAGATGCTGGACAGTCCGCAGCCCGCGGCAAAGCCGAGGACGTACCTCGGCCCCCGGGCCTCCCAAGCGTACATGGCCATCATGAAGGTGAGGACGAGGACGCCATACACGGTCGTCGGACTCATCAGTGTCTCCAAGAGCGCCCGCTTCCACCGGTGGGACGGGCTGGAGGATGACACCTTGGGCGACGATCGGCGGTCGCCAACCGCAGGCTTGACAGGATCACCCACATCGGCGCTGGCCAGTGCGAACCTCGCGTCCCAGGCTCTGCAGGCGCGATACCCGGCGACCCGGGTGCTGCCGGGCCGCTGCAACTCGATTCTTTGGAGTTACACGGGTCTGTGTAGGACCCTGCCCGACCGGATCTTCTCCGCTCCCGCCCGCCTCGTCACCCACGCCCGGAGCCTAGCGGGGAGTCAGTACCAGCACCGGGATCGGTCGCGAAACCCTACGCTGGTACGTCTCGTAGTGGTCGCTGAAGTTCCTGTTGACGATCTGCCACAGCCGGGCATAGTCCGGGTCACCGGGCAGCACCGGCCTGGCGGTAACCCCGAACCGCTTCGGGCCGACGTTGATCTCAACCTCGGGGTTGGCCTTCAGATTGTAGTACCAGCCCGGGGACCGGGGATCGCCACCCTTCGACGCCACGATCAGATAGGTGTCACCGTCGCGAAAATAGACGACCGACGTTGATCGCGCCTGACCGGTCTTCGCGCCGATCATGTGCAACAGCAGGTTCGGCGGTGTGCCCGGTATGAACCGATGCCCGATCCGGCCATTGGTGCCTTTGTAGATCGCGTTGTGC
>JAQBPH010000674.1:0-3342 GCA_028287625.1 Chloroflexota bacterium
GGCTGATCGCGGGCATCACCGCACTCCTCGACGCCGGTGTCACCGCCGGGACCCTGAGGTCGGACGTCGACCCCTACGACGTGCTCCTGGGGCTGAGCGGCGTGTCCCTGGCAGCGGGCGAGCCCGCGCAGCGCGCGCAGGCCGGTCGCCTCCTCGACCTGCTCGTCGACGGCCTGCGCCACCGCGCAAGGGAACGGGGCTGAATCATCGTCGAAGCCGCACACCGCCACCATGCATCGCGCTCAACCTTCAGATGGTAGGGACTTCGTCACGGGCTCTCGGGACCCAGCCCCGCCCGCGGCCTTGGCGGCTCCGACCAGTCTTCGGGGGCGCAACTTACGGCCCGTGGAGCCAGCCGATTCTGGGTGACAAGGGATAGGGATAAGGAGGCGGGCCGTCCAAGGCAGGCCACCTTCGGACACGCCACGGTGCACTACCTTGAGGTGAGAGCGGCCTCGCCGATCTCCCGATTTCGCGTCACAGGGCAAGCAGATCGTCCACGCCGTCGACAGGCGGTGTCGCCACCAGGGCCGCGGCAATCCGCTTCAGCGTTCGCGGTGCCATCGCCTTCCCCGCCATTGCCGCCGACACCGTCGGAGCACTGATCCCGGCCACCCGTGCCAGGTCCGAGTGTCCCCAACCCGGCGGGCCAGTTCATAACGTAGTCGGCTGGTGCTGAGCCTCACGCTCATCGCCGTCTCTCCGACGGACGGAGGTGGCGCCGCCGCTTGTGCGTGGCGACATGCTCGAGGCCGGGCTCCTCCAACTCGAGGTAGCGTCATACCAGGCGGCACCCCATTCACCGGCTACTCCACGTCGTTGCCCTGCCCTGCGCCGTCAGGCTGGTGCTGAACCCTGCGCGACAGGACACCAGCCGGAGCCGGTCGGTCTTCCCGACACGCTCCCGGGGAGCACCACAAACGTGTTACAGATTCCGCTCGTGATCCAGGCGTCGAGCCACCGCTGCCAGGCGTCCGCGGGGATGGCTGGTGAGGACCCTCCCGGCGGCCGCGAGGCCGGAGGCGTCACACCCCAGGGCGGAGGGGTGACCGCCACCGGCCGGCTCCACCAGGACCGGCGACCGCAGCCACGACCGCGTCGACGGCATCCGCCGCCGTCTCAGCACCCCACCGGAGGCCCCTGGCGATCGCACGTGCCACAGGAGAAGGAGGCTAGCCACCCCGATGCCGAGCACGGGCGCGAGGGTGACGCTGATCTCCGGGACGTTCAGCGCCGCGGCGCGCCGCGGACTCAGCTGCGCCGGGCGCGCATCGGCTCGCCGTCCGGTGCCCAGGTGAGCTCCCACACCCCGGCCTGGCCCTGGACTCCCTGAGACGGAGGGGCGGATCGAAGCCCCCCGTTCGAAGGCCGCGAAGGAAGAGCCGCAGCATGGCCAGAGCGGCACGCTGCCGGTCCGGGGTCAGGTCCCGGAAGTCCCTCTGGAACCGCGGCCACCGCTCATATGTCGGCACTGCCTACGGCTCGAGAGGCTTGAGATCCTTCTCGAGAGCCGAGATGAACTCCTGCGGAGCAGGACAGCGGCGCCGTCGACCGCATCGTCAGGGAGTTCGTCCACGAGGCGGTGGAGATCGGATCGGTCACGGGGGTCGGGCGCTGCGCTGGCCGTGAGGGCATCGTAGTCCTACTTCTCGGCGCTGAGCAGCCGGATCATCGCCTCGTAGGCGTCCGCCTGATCGAGGTGGCTGTAGACGCGCTCGATCATGCGCAAGCTGGTGTGCCCCGCGACCTGGGCGACCATCATCGGATTCATCCCGCCGCGGAGCGCGTTGGTGATGAAGCTGTGCCGGAGCAGGTGGGTGTAGACGCGCTTGGTGATGCCGGCGCGGATCGCCGCGGAGCGGACCAGTTGGAGCACGCCGCTCGGCGTGAGCGGCTGGTAGCCACCGCTGGGCCCCCTGCGCAGAGCCACGAAGAGCCGTGGAGTCGTGGCGGTGGCGGGGCGGGTGCCCTTGACGTAGCGGTCGAGCCGCCGGAGCAGGACCGGTGGCAGCGGCACCAGGCGGTCACGCTCGCCCTTGCCATGGACGCGGAGGAAGGCCTGGCGGTCGTGCCGGACCACGTCGTCGACGGTCAGCTGGCAGAGCTCGGCGGCGCGCACCCCGCAGTCGCCGAGGATGCGGATGATCAGCCGGTCGCGCTCGGTGGGCGCGGCGGTCTCGAGGCGAGCGATCTCCTCCCGGTCGAGGACGTCGAGGACGCGCTTGGGCAGGCGCGGGAGCGCGGGACGGGCGGCGACCGCCTCGCCCTCCTTCTGGCACCACCCCAGGAAGCCGCGGACCGCCCGGAGGTAGGCGTGGACGCTCGCCTTGGAGAGCCGGCCGCCGTTCTGGCCGCCGGCCTCGTGCAGGTGCACGGTGAAGGCGTCGACCTGGCGCGGGTCGAGGCCGGTCAGCTCGCTGACCCCGTGGTCGGCGCACCAGGGGAGCAGGACGCCGCGGAGCGGGTAGCCGTAGCTCACCTGCACGGTGTTCGGCGCCAGCCCGCGAGCGCGGCAGGACATGAGGTAGTCGTCGACCAGGCGCGTCAGCGCCGTCGCGGGGCCGGGCCTGACGAGGGTGAGATCAGGCACCCGATGCTCCTCGGGGGCATGGAAAATTGACTCCGATTTTAGCACCAACCCGCTGCTGATACTCTCTTGCCAGCCGCATATTGGCAGCGGTTTTCGGCAGATCCTCTCTGGGCTTGCGTGTTACGCAAGCGCTGCTGCTGAACTCGAATCAGCGTTCTGGTGGAGCCAGGGGGGCTCGAACCCCCGACCTCTTGCATGCCATGCAAGCGCTCTCCCAGCTGAGCTATGGCCCCGCCCCGGATGATACCGACGCCGGCGCCGCCTGCGTCACCCCCGAGCGCGGCGGCGGCGGGGCCGCGCCGGCGCCCCGGACGGCGCGGCGGATGCAGTGGACGGAGCCTTTGGGCGCTCCGCAAGGGACTGTTTGCAGACGGCGCGACCGATGGGAGACAATCGCAGTGGCCGCCTGCGTCCAATGCGCGCGCGCTGACGCGACCAGAGACCACATCTTCCCCGCGCGCTCCATGGGGGGCTGTACGCACATGGCTCGCACGCGTTCCACCACGGCCGCACCTCGCGCCCCGCGGACCACTGCCCGCAGTCGTCGTGATGCCAGCCAGGGCTCGGTGCTGGTCCAGACGGCCGAGCGCATGGTCGGCCAGATCGAGACGCTGGTGGTCGAGATCGAGGCGCTCCGCGCCGACAACGAGGGCCTTCGCGCCGAGCTGCGCGACGCCGTCTCCATGCTCGAGCGCGCCAGCAGGGCGCTCGGCGACGCCGGCACCGCGGGACGGCGGGGGCGGCGCCGCGCC